>NZ_PVZF01000018.1 GCF_003002055.1 Kineococcus rhizosphaerae | reverse complement strand
AACCTGGCTGCACCTCTACAACCATCACCGCCACCACACCGCCCTCGGCGGGCTAACGCCCGCCTCGCGCGTCACCAACCTCAGTGGTCAGTACACCTAGTGCACGTCCAGCCACACCGTCTTGCCCGGCGGGTCGGCGCGCACGCCCCACGCCGAGGCCAGCGCGTCGATCAGCTGCAGCCCACGACCTCCCACCGCCTCGAGGTCGATCTCGCGGCGCACGGGCGCGGCCGGGGCGGCGTCGCTCACCTCGAGGTGGACGCGGTCGGCGTCGACGTCCAGGACGAGGCGCACCGGGCCGCGGCCGTGGACGACCGCGTTCGTGACGGCCTCGCTGACGAGCAGGGTCGCCGTGTCGGCGGTCTCGTCGGGGATCCCCGCCAGCCGGCAGCTCTCCTGCACCAGGTGACGGGCGCGGGCCGCCGCCGTCGCCGTCGGGGGCAGCAGCTCGTCGAGCCGGGGACCGCCGACCGGGACCGCGCGGGCCAGCAGCAGGACCACGTCGTCCTCGGCGTCGCGGGCCAGTTCGGCGACGAGGCGGTCGCACAGCTCGTCGGGGGACAGGTGGGCGAGGGCGGCGGTGCGGGCGCGCAGGTCGGCGATGCCGTCGTCGACGGGGCGGTCGCGCCGTTCCACGAGCCCGTCGGTGTACAGCAGCAACGTCGCCCCGTCGGGGAACGGGTGCTCGTGCACCGACCGGCCCGTCCCCGTCCGGCAGCCCAGCAGGAGTTCGGGGTCGCGGGCCAGGACGTCCACCGACCCGTCGGGCAGCAGCACCAGCGGCGGCGGGTGGCCGGCGTTCGACCACCGCACCGAGCGCGTGCCGTCGGCGCCGGTGTGCACGGTCAGCAGGACCGCGCTGGCCAGGGCGTCCACGCCGAGGTCGAACAGCGCGTCGTCGAGGATGTCGAGCAGCTCGCCGGCGTCGGCCGGCACGGCGTAGGCGATGCCGCGCAGCAGCGACCGCACCTGCCCCATGAGGGCCGCGGCCTTCCCGTCGTGGCCGCTGACGTCCCCGACCGTCAGCGTCGTCGTCCCGTCGGCGGTGGAGAAGCCGTCGTACCAGTCCCCGCCGACGCGGGCCTGCAGCGCCGCGGCCTGGTACCGCGCGGTGACGGCCAGGCCGTCCAGCCGGGCGGGTCGCGGCAGCAGGCTGCGCTGCAGCGTCTCGGCCAGGGCCAGCGCGTTCGCGGCGGCGAGCCGTTCCACGTCGCGGGCGCGCAACCGGACCACCGTCTGGCCGTACTGGGCCGCGGCTGCCTCCACGACCCCGCGGTCGACCTCGGACAGTTCCCGCGGCTGCTCCCAGCCGAGCGCGTACTCCCCGAGGGCGATCCCGTCGACCACGACCGGGGCCTGGACCAGGGTCGTGCACCCGGCCGCCGTGACGACTCCGGCGGCCGTCCCGGGCGGGTGCTCGTCGAGCAGGGTCACGGCGGCGCTGGTGGCGTCGAGCACGAGCCGGGCGAACTCGCGCAGCACCTGCTGCGCCTCGGCGTGGGTGCTCGCGTCGGTCAGCTGCAGCGCGACGAGGGCCTGCGCCGCGACGGTGCGCGCAGCCGCCTGCTCCGCGCGCCGGGAGGCCTCCACCTCCTGCCCCCGCACGAGCAGCTCGGTCTCGACGCGTTCGCTGCGCGCCCGTTCCAGGACGGTGTCGGTGATGTCCTCGATCCGCTGCAGGACGAACTGCACCGTCCCGTCGGGACCGGGGAGGGGGACGTTGGCGATCGACCAGTGCCGCAGGTGGCGCTGCCCCGTGCGCGGGTCCAGCACGTCGTACTGCAGGGCGGGCAGGACGTCGGTGCCCCCGGCGAGGGCGCGGCGGAAGGACCTCTCCAGGGGGTGCACGCCGTCGGCGTCGAGGTTGGCGGGGTCCGGCGGGAACACGGCGAAGACGGGGTGGCCGACGAGTTCCTCGCGCGTGCGGTCCAGCAGGGCCGTGTAGGCCCGGTTCACCTCGGCGACGACCAGGTCGCGGTCGAGGAGGAGGTGGGCGGTGGGCAGGTGCTCGAAGACGGCCGCCAGGTCCGGCGCGTGCGGCATGGCCCCTCGATCCGTCGCGTTTGATTACACGTCGTAGCCCGTCGCTACCCTATGCGCGCGATCGTGCGGTGTCCGGAGAACGGCGAAGTCGCTACCGCCAGCAGGCCCGCAGGCTGTCCGCGGCCAGCGCGGTCAGCTCCTCGTCGCCGAACCCGGCCTCGTCCGCCAGCGCGCGGTAGTTGTCGCCCACGTAGCCGCGGAAGTAGCTCGGGTCGTCGGAGTTCACCGTCACCAGCACGCCGGCGTCGACCAGGGCCCGGACGGGGTGCGCCGCCAGGTCCGGCACCACCCCCAGCCGCAGGTTCGACAGCGGGCACACCGTGAGGGGGACCCGCTGGGCGGCCAGCAGGCGGACCAGGTCGGGGTCCTCGACGGAGCGGACGCCGTGGTCGATGCGCTCGGCGCCCACGTCGAGGGCCTCGCGGACGTAGTCCGGACCGCCCTCCTCGCCCGCGTGCGCGGTCGCGTGGAAACCTCGGTCGCGGACCGTGGCGAAGTACCGGGCGAACCCCGACGGCGGGTTGCCCAGCTCGGTGGAGCCGAGGCCGAACCCCACGATCCGCTCCGCCCACGGCATGACCGCGTCGAGCATCGCCAGGGCGTCGGCCTCCGGCCGGTGCCGCTGCGCCGAGGTGATGAGGGCCGCGTCGATGCCGGTCTCGGCCCGGGCCCGGTCGAACCCCTCGAAGATCCCCTCGAGCTGGTCGGCGAGGGGGACGCCGAGGGCCAGGAACGTCTGCGGGCCGAAGAACACCTCGGCCCGCACGACCCCGTCGGCGGCCGCGCGCGTCAGGTAGCGGTGGGCGAGGTCGGCGAAGTCCCGGCGCTCGCGCAGGACCCGGCAGCCGACGAAGAACACGTCGAGGAAGGACTGCAGGTCGCTGAACGCGTACGCGGCCCGCACCTCCTCCACCGTGCGCCAGGGCATCGCGACGTCGTGCCGGCGGGCGAGCTCCAGGAGGTGGTCGGCCTCCAGGGTCCCCTCCAGGTGGACGTGCAGCTCGGCCTTGGGCAGGTCCTCGACCCTCACCCGGTCCTCCTCACGCGCTCTCCCGCAGGAAGGCCCGGTTCGCGGCGATGTTCCGCTCGACCATCGCCTCCCAGCGGGAGGGACTGCGGCGCAGGAGCTCACGGCGGGTGCGGTTCACGGCGGCGACCACCGGGACGACGTGCTCCCACCCCCCGGCCGGCGGGACGCCGAGCGCGTCGGCCAGGTCGCCCTGCAACCGGCGCGCGACGACCCGGGCCAGGGTGAGCCCGACGCGGTGCGGGATCCGGGTGAGGTCCGTCAGGCCGTTCGCCAGGGCGTCCAGACCGGCGGCCGTCAGCGCCCGGGAGTCGGCGTTCGGGGGCCCGGTGAGGGCGTCGATCCGCTGCAGCAGCGCCAGCGCCGACGGGCGGTCCACGACGTGCGCGATGAACCCGGGGGAGATCCCGAGGAGTTCGCCCAGCACCCGCCAGTGGGCGAGGAACTGCGCGTACTCGGCGTCGGTGAGCCCGAACCCCAGGCGGTGCGCCGACCGGGGTGCGACGACCGTGAAGTCCAGCCAGGTGCGGACCTCGTCGAACTGGTTGATGCCGGTGCCGCCGGGCACCGAGCGCCGCACGAGGGCGTGCCCGAGCCGGACGTGGGCGGTCGCCCGCCAGCCCTCCGCGCCGCGTTCCAGCCCGCCGGGCAGGGAGGCGGCCGTCAGCCAGCGCGCGGTCTCGGTCAGCCGGTGGTGCGTGTCGTCGACGAGGCGGCCGGTGCCGGTGAGGATCGTCGCGGAGCGCGGCGGGCGGTAGGAACTGATGAGCGCACCCGCGCCGACGTCGAACACGTGCACGGCCTGCGGAGTCGTGAACGTCGCCCGCGCCCCCGCGCGCAGCAGGTCCGGGTCGGCGTCAGCGCTCACCCGTTCCAGGTGCTCCACGAAGGCGTGCACGGGACCGGACGCGGTCTGCGACCCCTCGCGCAGGGCCCTCGACAGTTCCCGCCGCACGCCCGGGTCGGCGTGGACGGCGTCGGCCAGGGCGTCGGCGAGGGGGTCGCCGGCGAACCGCGCGTCCTCGAGGTTCACCGCCGCCCCCGCAGGTCGTCCATCTCGCGCCGGTCGCGCTTGGTGGGCCGCCCCGCGCCGCGGTCGCGCGTCCCGAACGCGCCGAAGAACTCGTCCTTCGGAGGGGGAGGGGGCGACTTGTCGATGTACGCGGACTGCGCGATCGGTGCGCCGACGCGCTTCTCCAGGAGCTGCACGACCTCGAACACCTTCTCGTAGCCCTCCGCGCGGACCCGCACCTCGTCCCCGACGTGCACGGTGGTGGCGGGTTTGGCCCGCTCGCCGTTGAGCCGGACGTGCCCCGCCTTGACCGCGGCGGACGCGACGGACCGGCTCTTGTAGAGCCGGACCGCCCACGTCCACTGGTCGATCCTGGTCATCGGCGCCTCAGGACCCCAGAACGCCGTCCACGAGTTCCTGCGCCTCGCGCTGCACCGTCGCGAGGTGCTCGGCACCCTTGAACGACTCCGCGTAGATCTTGTACACGTCCTCGGTGCCGGACGGGCGCGCGGCGAACCACGCCGACTCCGTGACGACCTTCAGGCCGCCGATCTTCGCGCCGTTGCCGGGGGCCTCGGTGAGCTTGGCGACGATCTCCTCACCGGCCAGCTCGGTCGCGGTGACCTGCTCGGCCGACAGCTTCGACAGCGTCGCCTTCTGCTCGCGGGTCGCGGCGGCGTCGGAACGCTTGTACTCCGGCGCCCCGAAACGCTGCGTGAGGTCGGCGTAGTGCTCGCTGGGGGTCCTGCCCGTCACCGCGGTGATCTCGGAGGCCAGCAGCGCCAGCAGGATCCCGTCCTTGTCGGTGCTCCACACCCCGCCGTCCTTGCGCAGGAACGAGGCGCCCGCGCTCTCCTCGCCGCCGAAACCGACGGAGGAGTCCAGCAGACCCGGCACGAACCACTTGAACCCGACGGGGACCTCCAGCAGGTCGCGCCCCAGCGAGGCGGCGACCCGGTCGATCATCGAGCTCGACACCAGGGTCTTGCCGATCGCCGCGTCCTTCGGCCAGTTCTCGCGGTGGCTGAACAGGTACTGGATGGCGACGGCCAGGTAGTGGTTCGGGTTCATCAGCCCGTCGGCCGTCACGATGCCGTGCCGGTCGGAGTCGGCGTCGTTGCCCGTGGCGATCCGGTACTGGTCGCGCTGCGCGATGAGCGAGGCCATCGCCGACGGGGAGGAGCAGTCCATCCGGATCTTCTCGTCCCAGTCCAGCGTCATGAACCGCCACGTCGGGTCCACGAGCGGGTTCACGACGGTCAGGTCCAGCCGGTGCCGGTCGGCGATCGCCTGCCAGAACTCCACGCTCGCCCCGCCCAGGGGGTCGGCGCCGATGCGGATGCCCGCGTCGCGGATCGCGTCGACGTCCAGGACGTTCGGCAGGTCGTCGACGTAGGTGCCGAGGAAGTCGTAGCCCTGCGCCGCGGCGCGGGCCTTCGCGAACCCCACGCGCCGCACCCCGTCGAGCCCCTTCTCCAGGTACTCGTTGGCGCGGTTCGCGATCCAGCCCGTCGCGTCGGTGTCGGCCGGGCCGCCGTTCGGCGGGTTGTACTTGAACCCGCCGTCGCGCGGCGGGTTGTGGGACGGGGTGACGACGATGCCGTCGGCCAGGCCGGAGCCCGTGGTGCGGATGGAGGACCCCTGCCGGTTCGCGGCGAGGATCGCGTGCGAGACCGCCGGCGTGGGCGTCCAGGAGTCGCGGTCGTCGACCAGGACGGTCACGTCGTTGGCGCCCAGGACCTCCAGCGCCGACACCCAGGCCGGTTCGGACAGCGCGTGGGTGTCGCGGCCGATGAACAGCGGGCCGTCGTAGCCCTGCTCGCGGCGGTAGTCCACGATCGCCTGCGTGGTGGCGAGGATGTGGTCCTCGTTGAAGGCCGCGTCCAGGCTCGACCCGCGGTGGCCCGACGTGCCGAACGCGACGCGCTGGCCGACGTCGGAGGGGTCGGGCTTCGTGGCGTAGTAGGCCGTGACGACGTGGGCGACGTCGATCAGGTCCGAGGGTTCGGCGTGCTGTCCTGCCCGCGAAGTCGTCATGGCTTCCTCGTCACTCCCGCTGATCCGGCTCGGCTCTCAGTGCTCGATGATGCTGCACCCACCCGGGACCCGGCGCCACCGCCCCCGCCGCACGGCCGGCCGGCGTCCCCTCAGCGGCCGACGTGCGCCCTGCCGTGCCCCAGCCACGCCGCGACCAGGGAGATGAGCCCCGCCAGCGCGAGCCCCGCCCCGACGTGCCAGCGCAGCAGCGCCGCCCCGACCGCGGCCCCGGCCAGGATGAGCACGACCGCGCCGAGGCGCCGCCGCCACCCGTCCCCGGTGCCGCCGGCCAGCCGGGAGTCGGCCGCCAGACCCGTCAGCGTCGACGTGACGACGACCGTCGTGACGTCCTTGACCCCCAGCCGCCGGGCCGCGGCGGCCTGCCCGCCCATGGCCAGGCCCAGCACGGTCGTCACCAGGACGGCCGCGGGCGGCGGGCTCGTCCCCGGCTCCACCGGCACCCCGTCCAGCAGCGAGGTGACCACGGCCAGCGCCCCGAGCACCACCCCGACGAGGGCGAACACGACGCTGGAGGCCGTCGTCCACCCCGTCGCGGCCCGGCGCAGCACCCGGCCCACCAGGGCCGCCCCGCCCAGGAAACCCAGCAGGGCCAGGACCGGGCCCACGATGGGCAGGTCCTGCGAGCCGGTGAGGGCCATCCCGAGGATGACGACGTTGCCCGTCATGTTCGCCGTGAAGACGCGGTCCAGGCCCAGGTACCCGACCGCGTCGACGATGCCGGTGGAGAACGTCAGCACCAGCATGAGGGCCGTGTGCCAGTCCAGGGGGTCGCGTCGCGTCACGAGCGGCGATCGTAGGCGTCCGGCGCGTTCCCCCGTGACGCCCGCCGCGTGCGCCACCCTCCCGCCTTCCCCGCGCATCGCACACGTCGGACCCTCTTTCCCCGTCCAGGAAGGTCCGACGTGTGCGATGCGCGGGAAAGAGGGGGCGTGGGGACGGGGAGGAGGGGTCAGGGGAGGGTCTGCTCGGCCGAGCACCACCACGTCGTGCGGCCGCCGACGGTGGCGCGGACCATCTCCCCGCCGCACCGCGGGCAGTGGTCGCCGGCCCTCCGGTGCGGGACCACCTCGCCCGTGTGGACGCCGCCGTGCTTCACGGCGTGCCGGATCGCGCCGCGCAGTTCCCGCCGCAGGTGGTCCAGCTCGTCGACCCGCAGTTCTCCGGCGGGTCTCAGCGGGCTGAGACCGGCTCGCCACAGCGTCTCGTCCGCGAGGAGGTTCCCCACCCCGGCGAGCACCGACTGGTCCATGATGCGGGCCTTCAACGGGGCCGTCCCGCGACCGACGCGTGCGCGGAACTCCTCGCGGCCGACGAGTTCGGCGTCCGGGCCGAGGTCGCCGAGGTCCGGGTCGAGGCGGACGCGCCCCAGCCGCCGCTTGTCCCGCAGGCGCAGGGAGCCGCCGTCGGCGAAGTACAGGGAGAAGCGGTACCAGACGTCCCGGTCCGGCTGCGTCTCCGGCCGGGGACCGCCGTAGTCGCCGCCGATCGTCAGCCGGCCGCCGGGGTCGGTGATGAAGACGCGCCCGCTCATGCCCAGGTGGATCCCGAGCGCCGGCCCGTCGCCCGACGTGTCGCACCACATCGACTTCCCGCGCCGGTGCGCCGCGGTGAGGGTCCGGCCCACGAGCGCCGCCTTCAGGTCCCCGGGCGCGTGCGGGCGGCACTCGAAGGTGTCCGTGTCGTCCACGTCGGCGATCTCGCGGTGCAGACCGGCGGCCTCGATGGCGGCGCGGGCGGTCTCGACCTCGGGGAGTTCGGGCACCTGCGGAACGTACCCGAGGACGGGGAACCCCGCCGGTGGACGCCGGGGTGACCCCCGCAGAGCCACCCGGCGGCAGACCGGGCCGAACTACAGTGCGCGGGTGCGGAAGGTGTGCGGAGCGGTCCTCGCGGTCTCGGTGCTCGTCGTCGCGGGCTGCTCGTCGCCGGAGGACCCCGCGGGCCCGGACCGTCCCGCGCCGCGGCCCGTCACGATCGCCGTCGCCGGTGACGTGCACTTCGACGGCACGAGCGAGGCGGCGCTCGAACCCGGTGGGCTGCAGGCCGTCGCGCCCCTCCTGGAGGGGGCCGACCTCGCCGTCGTCAACGTCGAGACCGCCATCACCGACCGCGGGAGCGCCGCGGGCAAGAAGTACACGTTCCGGGCCCCGGCGAAGGCCCTCGGGGCGTTGAAGGCCGCCGGCGTCGACGTCGCGGCGATGGCCAACAACCACAGCCTCGACTACGGCCGCCAGGGGCTGAGCGACACCCTCGCCGCGGGGAGGTCCGAGGGTCTGCCGATCATCGGGCTCGGCACCGACGCCGACGCCGCCTTCGCCCCCCACCGCACCACCGTGAAGGACAACCGCGTCGCGGTGTTCGACGCGACGCAGGTCGTCGACTCCTCGCTCGCGACGGCGTGGACGGCGACCGACACCCAGCCCGGTCTGGCGTCGGTGCAGACGAGGTCCGGCCGGGAACGGCTCGTGGCGGCGGTGGAGGCCGAGCGGTCCCGCAGCGACTCCGTCGTCGTCGTCCTGCACTGGGGCAAGGAGTTGCAGACCTGCCCGACCGACGACCAGCGGGGGATCGCGGAGGAGCTCGTCGCCGCGGGCGCCGACGCCGTCGTCGGCTCGCACGCCCACGTCCAGCTCGGCCAGGGGTACCTGGAGGCGGGCGGGAAGAAGGGGTTCGTCGACTACGGGCTGGGGAACTTCGTCTTCTACGCCAAGAAGGGCGCCGCGGTGGAGACCGGTGTCCTCGAGCTCACCCTGCCCGGGACGGGTGGGGTCTCGGCGGCGCGCTGGCAGCCGGCCACCATCCGCAGCGGGGTGCCCGTGCCGCTCGAGGGGGACGCGGCCACGAAGGCCCTGCGGCACAAGGAGTCCCTGCGCGCCTGCGCCGACCTCGCGGCGTCCTGAAGCGACCTGCGCGACGCACACGTCGGACCCCTACCGGCGCGTCCCCGGGGCGCGACGTGTGCGTTGCGCGGTCGAGGCGGGGTGTGGAGGGTCCGACGTGTGCGTCGCGCGGGGAGGCGCAGGAGGGGTCAGGCGCGGGGCGTGAGGAACGGGTAGTCGGTGTACCCGGCCGCGCCCTGGCCGTACGACGTCGTCGGGTCCAGCTCGTTCTCGGGGTGCCCGCCGGTCCAGCGCTCCAGCAGGTCGGGGTTGGCCATCACCGCGCGGCCGACGGCCACGACGTCCGCGGCGCCGTCGGCGAGGTAACCGGCGACCTCCTCGCGCGTCGTCACCTGCGCGAACCCGGAGTTCACCATCAGCGGGCCGCCGAACCGCTTGCGCAGACCCTGGACGAACTCGCCCGCCGGGTCGGCGTGCAGGACGCTCAGGTACGCCAGCCCCAGCGGCGCCAGCGCCTCCACGAGGTGCGCGTACGTCGCCTCGACGTCGGCGGGGTCGGTCTCCAGGGCGTCCTGGATGTTGTGCGCGGGGGAGATGCGGATCCCGACGCGGCCCGCGCCGATCTCGGCGGCCACGGCCGTCGTCACCTCCACCGCCAGGCGGGCGCGGTTCTGCGGCGACCCGCCGTAGGAGTCGGTGCGGTGGTTCGCGCCGGGCGCGAGGAACTGGTGCAGCAGGTACCCGTTGGCGGAGTGGATCTCGACGCCGTCCAGGCCCGCGTCGACGGCGCGGCGCGCGGCCGCGACGAACTCCGCGACGACGCCGGGGATCTCGGCCTCGGTGAGGGCGTGCGGGACGGGGTAGGGCTTCTTGCCGTCGGCGGTGTGGGCCTCGCCGGCGATCGCGACGGCGGACGGCCCGACGATCCGGTCCGTGCCGGTGATGTCGGTGTGCGAGACGCGCCCGCCGTTCATCAGCTGCACGACGATGCGCCCGCCCGCGGCGTGGACGGCCTCGGCGACCCCGCGCCACCCCTCCTGCTGCTCGTCGGTGACCAGCCCCGGCTGGCCGGGGTAGGACCGCGACTCGTGGCTCGGGTACGTGCCCTCGGCCACGATCAGCCCGACCGAGGCGCGCTGGGCGTAGTGCTCGGCGACGAGGGCCCCGGGCACGCCCGCGGCGCCGGCGCGGGTGCGCGTCAGCGGGGCCATGACGAGGCGGTTGGGCAGGGCGAGGTCGCCCAGGGCGACGGGAGAGGTGATGTCCACGAGGGGCGGCAACAACCGGACTGCGGTCCGGATTCCCGCGCCCGTAGAGTTCACCCCCGTGTCCGGTGTCCTCGTCGCGGTCCTCAGCCTCCTGGCGCTGGTGGTGGTCGTGTGGGCGGTCGTCCTCGTCGCCCGGGACCGCCGCGTCGGGCGCGCCACCCTCGTCGCGCTCGGCGTGCTCGAGGTCGCCGTCCTCGCCGTCGCCGTCGACGGCTTCGCCGCCCTCGCCTCCGGCACCCGCCCCGTCGAGACCGCGACCTCCGTCGCCTACCTCGTCGTCGCCCCCTTCGTCGTGCCCGCCGGCACCTTCTGGGCGCTCGCGGACCGGTCCCGCCCCAGCACCCTCGTGCTCGCCGTGGCCGCGTTCGCCGTCATCGTCATCGCCTACCGCGCCTTCCTGCTGTTCGCGGTCACGAAGTGAGAGGGGTCCCCGTGCAGCAGCAGCGGCGCACCACCGGGCTCGGCCGTGTCCTCGTCGCGCTCTACGCCGTCTTCGCCGTCGCCGCGGTCTCCCGCGCCGCCGTCCAGATCGCCACCGACTTCCACACCGCCCCCGTCGCCTACCTGCTGTCCGCGTTCGCCGGGGTCGTCTACGTCCTGGCCACCGTCGGGCTCGGCCGCTCCGGCCCGCGCTGGCGCCGCGTCGCGTGGGTGGCCTGCAGCGTCGAGCTCCTCGGCGTCCTGGCCGTCGGCACGCTCAGCCTCACCGACCCCGCCGCGTTCCCGAAGGCCGCCGTCTGGTCGCACTTCGGCAGCGGCTACGGGTACGTCCCCGTGGTCCTGCCGATCCTCGGGCTGGTCTACCTGCGCCGGGAGGCGCGCCGGGCCCGCACCCCCGACGCCTGACCCGTTCGCCCGTCGAACCACCGGTGCGCGACGATGCGGGAGCCATGCAGACCTCCGCACCCGCCCCCCAGCGCGCCCGCCGCACCGCCGTCGTCCTGCTCGCCGGGCTGCTGCTCGTCAGCTGCGCGATGCGCGCGCCCCTCACCGGGGTCGGGTCCGTCCTCGACGAGATCTCCGGCGACCTCGGGCTGTCCGCCGCCGCCGCCGGCGCCCTGACGTCGCTGCCGCTGCTGGCCTTCGCCGGCAGCTCGCTCGTCGTCCCCGCGCTCGCGCGGCGGCTCGGGCAACGGCCCACGCTCGTCCTCGCCCTGTTCCTGCTGGCCCTCGGCGCGGGGCTGCGGTGGGTGCCCGGCGTCGTCCCGCTGTTCGCCGGGACCGCCGTCGTCGGCGTCGCCATCGCCGTCGCGAACGTCCTCATGCCCGCCCTCATCCGCACCGAGTTCCCCGGCCGCATCCCGCTGCTCACCAGCACGTACGTCGTGCTCATGCAGGTCGTCGGGAGCCTGGCCTCCGGCCTGGCCGTCCCGCTGTCGGAGTCCCTCGCCGGGGGCTGGCGCACCGCCATCGTCGTGTGGGCGGCCCCGGCGCTGCTCGCCGCCGTCCTGTGGCTGCCGCTCGTGCGCGACCACCGCGCCGCCACCGCCCACGGGCGCGCCCGAACCCCGTGGCGCTCCCCGCTGGCCTGGGCCGTGACCGCCTTCATGGGCTCGCAGTCGATCCTCTTCTACGTCCTGCTGTCCTGGCTCGCGACCATCGCCCGCGACCGCTCGGGCCTGGACCCCACCGAGGCCGGCGTGCTGCTGTCCGTCCTGCAGGTCGCCGGTGTCGTCGGGTCCCTGCTCGCCCCCGCGGTCGCCGGCCGGTCCGTCACCCGCACCCGCTGGGCCGCCGTCGGCTCCACCGTCCTGTCGGCGGCCGGCCTCGCGACCCTGCTGCTGGCCCCCGGCGCCGCCCACGCCGCCGTCGTCCTGCTCGGCCTCGGCGGCGGCGGTTCGGTCGTGCTGGCGCTCGCGGCCGTCTCCTCGCGGGCGGCGGACGGGGCCGGCGCGGTCGCGCTGTCGGGCATGGCCCAGGCCGTCGGGTACGGCGCGGCGGCCGTCGGGCCCGTCCTCTTCGGCGCGCTGCACTCGGTTACGGGGAGCTGGACGCTGCCGCTGGCGGTCCTGACGGCCGTCGCCGTGGTGCAGCTCGTGCCCGCCTGGGCGGCGAACCGGGACGCGACGGTCCGGGCCTGAGCGCCGCGCCCGGTGGCGCGCCGGGGCAGCGGTGGTTGGCTGGCGCCATGCGGATCTTCTTCACCGGGGGCAGCGGCAAGGCCGGTCACCACGTCGCCCCGTACCTGGCCTCGAAGGGGCACCAGGTCACCAACGCCGACCTCACCCCGTTGCGCCACCCCGACGTCGCCGACCTGCGGGTCGACCTGACCGACGCCGGCCAGGTCTACTCCGCCCTGGCGGGCACCCCCGCCGACGACCTCGACACCCCCGGCCCCAGCACGGGCGGGGGCTCGGCCTACGACGCGGTCGTCCACTTCGCCGCGATCCCCAGCATGTTCCTGGCCCCCGAGGCCACGACGTTCCAGACGAACATCGCCGCCCACTACAACGTGCTGGAGGCCGCGACCCGGCTCGGCATCCGCAAGGTGGTCTTCGCCTCCTCGGAGACCACCTACGGGATCTGCTTCGCCCGCGGGGAGCGCAAACCCCTGTACGTGCCCGTCGACGAGGAGCACCCCGTCGTGCCGGAGGACTCCTACGCCATCTCCAAGGTGGCCGGGGAGGTCGTGTCGCGCTCCTTCCAGGCCCGCACCGGCGCCGACGTCTACGGGTTCCGGATCAACAACGTCATCGAGCCCCACGAGTACGCCGAGAAGTTCCCGGCCTTCCTGGCCGACCCGTCGCTGCGGCGGCGCAACGTCTTCGCGTACATCGACGTCCGCGACCTCGGGCTGGCGACCGAGCGGGCCCTGCTGACCGACGGCCTGGGGTTCGAGGTCTTCAACGTCGCGAACGCGGACATGTCGGTGGCCGCGACCACGCAGGAGGTCATCGACACCTTCTACGCCGGGGTCGAGGTGCGCCGGGAGATGGGCCGCGACGAGACCTTCTACAGCATCGACAAGGCCCGGGACCTGCTCGGGTTCTCCCCGCAGCACTCCTGGCGCGACGTGCTGGAGGACCCGCGCGCGCAGGGCTGAACCCACCGGACCCGGGTGCGGGCCCGGTGGGACCACCTCTCGGACGCCTGCGCCGGGGCCGGCCGGCTCGAAGCACATTTCCGCGACGCCGTCGAGAAGGGGCGACCGTCGTCATGCGCGGGCTACGGCCACAGGGGCCGGGCTGGCACCACCCGCTGGCGCTGCTGACCGGAACCACCCCGCGGGTGCGAGTCTCCGACGAGGAGGTCTTCGGGCCGGTGGCTGTGCTGTCCACCGTCTCCAGCCGCCAGGAGGCCATCGACATCACCAGTCACCCCCAACGGGTTGGGGTCGAGCACCTGGGCGGAGGACGAAGAGGAGCTGCGGCCGCGAACTCACCGACCTGGGCGTGCACACCGTCACGAACGGCGTCGGGCCGCCCAGCGGCGAACAAGGCCAGCGCGACGCCTCCAGCGTCTCCAGGGCGGGTCCGTGCCTGGGACCGAGCCCGGTGACGGTCTGCGGGACGGCGTACGCATCGTGCTGCGCCCGGTGGGCAGCGGCCTACCCGGGGGTTCTTCGCCTTCGGTGCGGGATGGCGCTGCTGGGGGTCTGGACCTGGAGAGCGTCCCCCGTCGGGCAGTCCCCTCAGCTGAGCTGGACGCTCATCACGGTCGTCACACCGGCCGAGCTCGTGGCAGCGCTCATCGCCTCCGCTTCCCGTGACGGCCCCGCCGGCACCGGCCCGGGTCTGTTCGCCGCCGCGTGGTCCGGGACCGGGGCCTCCGGATGGGGCCAGCGCGGTGCCGGGTGTGCACCTGATCGTGTTCAGCACCGCGGTCGGGTTGCTGGCTCTCGCGGCGCGGGCGGCCGTCGACGGCTGTCGTCCTGACGCCGTCGGCGGTGCGCGGGTACTCCGACGGGGCCCACGAGTCAACGGGCCGGGCGCGGACCGCGCGGGCGTCCTGGCCCGGGTGATCACCCCGGCGGCCTTCCACGGCGTTCTGACGGGGCGGCTCAGCGACCTGCACCCCGAGCCCGGGTGCGCCGACGTCCGTGAGGGGCACGCCCTCACGGTGCGATGCTTCGTCGTCGTGTGCCTGCTCGAGCTGATCCGCTCGCGGCGCAGCCGGGATCGCAGGCGCAGGACGGTGAGGGTGCTGCCCCGCGCGCCGACGTCGACGACCGCGGGGCTGGTCCTCGGCGAGGTCGTCGTCACCTGCGCCCGCCTCGCCCGCCGCCGGTGGCTGGGCGTTCGAGGTCGCTCTCCTCGCAGCAAGGGGCCTGCTGGTCACACCGTTGGCCGCCCTGGGACGACTGTGGGCGTCAGCCGGGGGTGGCGGGTTCCGCCACCGCGTACCTCGCCCCACCGGCAGGGCTCACGTTGCGCACGTGCTGGTCGTCACCTGGTGGGACCGCTGTCACGCGGCGCGACGACCCGACCTCGGGCGGCGGGTTGGACGGCTCGGACCGAGGACGACGCCCAGCCACCTCCCAGGTCGACGGTGCGGACGGGCAGATCGCCGGTCGTCCCTACGGCTCGTAGCGCAACGCGCGGGCCTCGATGTCGAACAGGACGTCCTCGGCGGCAGCCGTGCCGACCTCGCCGCGGCGGCGTGCCTGCAGGACCGCCTCCCGCTCGGCCTCGCTGGCCCGCGCGAGCAGCCGACGCAGGTGCTGACCGGCGTCCTGACCCCCGGTCTCGGTCTCGAGCAGGTCGTCGACCGCCTCGCGGTAGTGCAGGCGTCCCTCGTACTGCTCCACCACCGCGCGGCGCACCTCGGCCGGTACCTCCTCCGCGTCCGGCTCCCGCCGGTCCCCTCGCCCAGCGGCACCGCTCCCGGTGGTGAGGAACCGCAGCCCAGCGCCGGCGGCCAGGTGGTGCAGGTGACGGACGTCGGCGGCGGGATCGGCGTCGCTGGCCACTCCCAGCCCGCGGATCAGGGGGGCCAAGGTCAGCCCTTGCAGCACCAGGGTGGCGATGACGACGACCAGCGCCACCGTCACCACCTCCTGCCGGTGGGGGAAGTCCCCCCCTCCGGCCACGCTCGCCGGCAGGGCCAAGGCAGTGGCCACCGTCACCACCCCGCGCATGCCCGCCCAGGAGGTCACCGCGGCCTCCCGCCACCCGGCGGGGGTCGCAGACTCGGCGCGGCGGGCACGGTGCCCGGCCACGGCGCTGGCGGTGAACATGGCTCCGACGCGCAGCAGGACCAGCACCGCCAGCACCGCCCCGGTCAGCGTCCACGTGGACGAGCGGCCCAGGGTGTCGTCCTCCTCCAGCACGCTGGTGAGTTCCACGCCCAGGAAGGCGAACAGCAGACCGCTGACGGCGAACTCGACGTACTGCCACACCGAGCGGCCCAGCAACCACCCGGCGGAGGTGACCTGGTCGGACACCCGGGCGCGGAGGAACAGGCCGGCCACCAGCACCGCCAGCACTCCCGAGGCCTGGACCTGCTCGGCCACGACGTACAGGGCGAAGGGCAGCGCGATGGTCACGGTGGTCTCGGCCGCGGGGTCGTGCAGGTGCCCGAGCGCCCACCGCGCCAGCCATCCACCGACCAGGCCCAGGACGAGCCCGCCGGCCACGGCCAGCAGCAGGGCCCAGCCGATCTGACCGACCGACACCCCACCGGCCACGACCGCCATGACCGAGACCTGGTAGACGACCAGGGCGGTGGCGTCGTTGAACTGCCCCTCGCCCTCCAGGACGCTCACCAGGCGGGCCGGCAGGTGCAGCCGGCCGGCGACGGCGCTGGCCGCGACCGGGTCCGGCGGGGCCACGACGCCGCCCAGGACCACGGCCACCGCCCACGGCAACCCCAGGGCGTGTCCCACGACCGCCACGGCGGCTGCGGTCAGCAACGTCAACCCGACGGCCAGTCCGAGGACGGGGCGGGCGGCCTGGCGCAGCTCGCGCACGGTGGTGGTCTGGGTCGCGGCGAACAACAGCGGGGGCAGCACCAGCGGCAGGATCAGGTCTGGAGCCAGGTCGGGGGCGGGCACGTGTGGCACCAGACCCAGGACCAGCCCGTAGACGGTCAGCAGCACCGGCTGCGGCACCTCGATCCGCTCGGCCAAGGGGGTGAGCACGATCAACCCGAGCACCAGCAGGCCCAGCAGCACGACGTCGTCCACGCCCCGATCCTGGGCGCAGCAGCGGTGTGCGACCACCCGGGCCCCTCGCAGCTGACCTCGTGCAGCAGGGCCACCCCAGCAGGGCCGTCGGGGCGCGGGGCGCCGTGGTCGCCGAGGATGGTGCCCACGGTCAGGGCTCCGACCCGGGTGCTGCGCCGGGGTGCTGGGCGACGTGCACCACGGCCCGGGACCCGACCTCGGGCTGGTGCATCGGCGCGACGGCCGGGGGTGGCCGGGCAGGTCGTCGGCGACCCGGGTGAACTGCAGCGTGTTCACGCCCGGCACGTGGACCGTGCACACCCGCACGTGACTGTTGTCGTGCAGGAGTTCGGTGATGACGGACTCGGTGAACCCGACGACCGCGTCCTCGGCGCCGCAGCAGGTCGTCCGCAAGGGGTGCCCCGGTGGGCCAGGGCGCTACCCGCCTGCACCAGGACCCGCGGTCGCGGGTCTTCATCCGCTTCAGCGCCGCCCGGGTGCCGTTGACGAGACCCAGGTACGTGACGCGGGCGGCCCGCTCGAAGTCGGCGGGGTCAACCTTCGGAATCCGGCGACCACCGAGGCCATCGTGTTGTTCACCCACACGTCGAAGGGACCCGGGACGGGTTCGACCTCGTCGGCCGCGGCCTCCACCTGCACGTGGTCGGCGACGTCGGTGACGGTGCCGACCGCGCGGTGCGCGGCAGCGGCGAACTCCTGCACGACGGCTCGGCCGTGACCCGCCGAACCGTCGGTCACCACCACGACTCCCCGCGAGGGACGGGTCCTGGTCCTGGTCGTGACACGCGGTCCGATGGGCCGACCGGTCGAGGACCGCACCGCCGGACATCGGCCCTGCGTCCAGGTTCACACGTCCTGGCGCCGTTCCTGCGCCCTCCGGCCGCCCGCCTCCGGGGACGGTCGCGCCGCTCGATCGGTGAGCAGTTCGTAGATGGGGCGTGAGCGCAGACCGACCGCGACGAGCATGGCCACGGCGCACGCGCCCAGCATCGGGAACAGCTGGTTGGTGCTGCCGCTGAGTTCGGTCGCCAGGACGAGGCCGGTGACCGGGGTGTGGACGGTCGAGGTGAAGAACGCCGCCATGCCGACCACCGCCAGCGCTGCGGGCGGTGGAGTCGAACCAGGGGCCAGGTGGGTCCCTACGATCCCGACGAGCAGACCGCTCTCGGAGCCGAGCACCAGCATGGGCGCGAACAACCCGCCGGGAGTGCCCGCGGCGTAGGAGACGACGCCCAGGACGAACCGCACCAGCAGCAGGCACCCGACGGCTGCCAGACTTCCCCGGCCGAGCAGGGCGTCCTGGGTGAGCCCGTCGCCGCCGCCGACCACCTGCGGCGCGGACCAGACGAGCCCGCCGACGGCCGCACCGACGAGAGCGGCCCGGGCCTCGGCCGGCCACCGGCTGGAGTCCGCGAGGCGCAACCCGGTCATGACGGCCCGGTTGTAGAGCACTCCCAGGACTCCGGTGAGGACCCCGACGGCCAGGACCCAGCCCGCACCCACCAGTCGGGGATCGTCCAGCGGGGGAACGGCGAACTCGGGATCGCCGTGGACGAGGGGGAAGGCGACGGCGAACCCCGCGGCGGAGGAGACGAGCGTGGCGATCGTCGCGCGGGGGTGGAACGACTTGAGGAGTTCCTCCAGCACGAACACCCCGCCGGCGATCGGGGCGTTGAACGCCGTGGCCAGGCCGGCGGCGGCACCGGCCGCCACGAGCAGGCGCAGGTCCTGCCGCGAGCGCCGGGTCGCGGAGGCGACGATCACGGCGACGGTGCTGCCCATCTGCACCGAGGGCCCCTCGCGGCCGAGCGCGAGGCCGCTGCCGATCGACAACAGGCCTCCCACGTACTTGACGGGCAGGACCCGGAAACGCCCGGGTTCGGTGCGCCCACGCACGACGGCCTGGACGTGGGGGATGCCGCTGCCCTCGGCGTGCGGTTCGACGCGGCGGACGAGCGCCGCGGCCAGGGCGGTGGCGGCGGCGCAGCCGGCGACGACCAGGACGGCTCCGGGGACACCCAGGTCGTGGGCGCGGGTCGCCAGCCGCTCGCGCACGTCGGAGGCGTCGGTGAGCAGGAGACGGAAGGTGGCGGCCGTCAGCCCCGTCAGCGCGCCCACGCAGGCCGCGGCCAGGGCGAAGCCGACGAGGCTCTCGGCGCCCTCACCGGTGTCGTCGACGGGGTGCGAGGTCGGTCGCTGCCACCCTGTGAAGGTGCTGCGCAGCCAGCGGAGGGTTCGGTCGGGATGCATTCCACCACGGTCCGGTCGAGCGGTCGGGACGGGACGAGGATCGCGCACCCGCGGTCGTCGACGTCTGGTCAGGGGGTGGTGAGGAGCGAGGCGTAGTCCGCGGCCGCGAGGTCGGCGGCGGTCAGCGCACCGCCGGGCAGGGGGACCTCCCGGTCCGTGCCGTCGCGTTGCAGACGGACGGCGTCGACCCCCGGAGCGGAGGTCAGGGTCAGGACGATCTGCCCGACGGCCAGCGGCAGGCGGTCCGCAGGCAGGGCCTGCGACAGGTCCGTGACGTCCACCAGCGCGACTCCGTCGTCGATCGAGGTGAGACGGAGAGCGACCTGCGGGCCGATCGTGCTCTGCAACCCGGCCGCTCGCTGGGCGTCGGTGGGGCCCGAGGTCAACTGCTCCAGGACGTCGGCGGCGGTGTCCGCGGAGTCGGCGGCCACCGGGGTCAGGTGGAGGTCACGGTCCACGAAGTACGTCCGCGGTTCGTCGCCGGCGGCCGGTGCCGGAGGTGGCGCGGAACCCACCGCGGCGGGCTGCGACGGTGCGGTCAGGACGTACGGGACCTGCGAGGGGTCGATCGTCCGGGCCCGGCCTCCGCTGGGGACGCCGCACGCCGACAGCGCCGGGAGCAGCGCCAGGGCCAGCCCTGCTCCGAGCACCGCCGCGGGACCGGGCCGGGACCGGGCGACGCCCGCCGCCTTCACGCGCGGACCCCGTCGTCGGGCAGAGGCAGCCGCAGGAGGAACCGGGCGCCACCGCTGGGGGAGCAGGTGCACCGCACCGAGCCCCCGTGCCCCCGGACCGTCTCGGCGACCAGGCTCAGACCCAGGCCCGAACCGGGCAGGGCGCGGCGTGAGCCGGCGCGGGCGAAGCGCTCGAAGATCCGTTCCCGCTCCTGCGGGGGTACTCCGGGTCCGTCGTCGTCGACCGTGATCACGGCGCTCGCCCCCCGCACCTGCAGACCCACCCCGGTCGATCCACCGCCGTGCCGGTCGGCGTTCTCGAGCAGGTTCACGAGGGCCCGGGCCACCTGCTCCTTGTCGACGATGACGAGGACCGGTTCCGCAGGAGCGACGAAGAGGGTGCTCTCCCGGTGGGTCCGGGACAGGACCTGCCGCACGAGGTCGACGGCATCGACGAGCACGCGTTCGTGGTCGGCGACACCGGCCTCCAGGCGCCCCAGTTCGAGCAGGTCGTCCACCGTGCGCGTGAACCGGTCGAGTTCACGGGACACGAGGTCGAGCGCCCGCCGAGACCGCTCGGGCAGCTCGGCGCGGCGACGGTTCAGCACCTCCACCCCGGTGACCAGCGTCGTCAACGGCGAGCGGAGCTCGTGGCTGACGTCGGCAGAGAACCGGGACTGCCGTTCGATCTCCTCCTCCAGCGCGTCCACCATGCTGTTGAACGATCCGACGATGGTCGCCAGGTCCGGGTCCTCCGTCGTCTCCAGTCGGGTCCCCGTCTGGCCGCCGGCGATGGAGGCCGCCGCCCGGGCCACGGCGTGCAGGGGGGCGACGGCCCGTCGGGAGGTCCACGAACCGAGCGCGGCGCCTCCGGAGGCGATGAGCACGGCGCAGCCGGTCAGCGCGAACCGCAGGGTGGACAGGGTGCGGCTCAGTTCATCCGTCCGCACCACCTCGAAGAAGCCGGCGTCGACGGCCGGCAGCGGTACGCCGACGACCAGGACGGCGTCCCCGGCGATCGTCGTCCAGGCCAGTCCGGCGTCCCCGGCCTGCACGCCGTCGGTCACCGTGGCCGGCAGGCCGTCGGCGGCGACGTCCAGGCTGGAGGAGTACCACTGCCCCTCGCGGTGCACGAGCACGGCGGAGCCCGCCGGGCTGCTCACCGAGCCCAGGACGTCGCTGACCTGCACCCCGGAGGTGCGCAGCCCCTCCTGCACGAAGGAGGCGTCCGCGAACGTCTGCCGCGTCGCGGAGTTCTCCCGCTGGCTCAGCAGGTACCCGCGGGCGATGGCGTACGTGCTCAACGCTCCCACCACGGCCAGGACGGCGGCTCCGATGGTGAACATCAGGGTCACGCTGGCGCGCAGGCCCAGTGTCGTCGACGGGAGCCTCACCGCAGGTCCAGCCGGTACCCCAGACCGCGGACCGTGGCCACCAGCCGCGGGGACGACGGGTCCCGTTCGACCTTGGTGCGCAACCGGCGGACGTGAACGTCCACGATCCGCTCGTCGCCGAAGAACCCCCGGTCCCACACCCGTTCCAGCAGAACTCCCCTGCTGAGGACCCGGCCGGGTGCGGCGGCCAGTTCGCACAGCAGCCGGAACTCGGTGACGGTCAGGTGCACGAGGTCGCCGCCGCGGCGGACCTGCCCCCCGTCCACATCGAGCTCGACCGGTGGCCAACCTCCTTCCCCGCTGTCCAGCACCACCGTCGTCGGAGTGGGGGTGGTGCCGGAGAACCGGCGCCGCAGCGCCTTGAGCCGGGCGGCGAGCTCGTCCACGTCGAACGGCTTGGTGACGTAGTCGTCGGCACCGACCTCCAGCGCTGCGATCACGTCGGTCTTGTCCCGGCGGGCGGAGACCACGATCACCGGAGCTCCGCTGAGGGGGCGCACCCGGCGGATGAAGGAGAACCCGTCGATGCCGCCCAGCATGAGGTCCACGACCATCACGTCGGGCTGCTGCCCGTCCTCGACGAGGGACGACACGAGCGTCAACGCCTCCTCGGCGGTGGCCGCGCTGCTGACCTCGTACCCCTCGTCCTCCATGGCCAGGGCCAGGGACGTGCGGATCCCGTCGTCGTCGTCGAGCACGAGCAGTCGGAGCGCCACGTGGTCATGCTGCCAGCCGACCCACTGGACCCCCACCTGCCGGGGGGTGGTGGCGGTGGGTCGTCACGCGATCGCAAAGAAGCGGAGCGGACAACCGCAACACGCGGCTGCCAGGGTGGGACCACGCCCCGCCGTGACGGAGCGACGGGGCGGCCAGACGTGGGTCCTGCTCGACGGCGGGGCGTGGCCGGACCGCCGGGGGTGGCCCAGGAGGAGGGGACGTGGACGGGACTGCGCTCGAGCACGGGGGGGACGGTCCCGTCCTGGTCCTCGACGACGACGGGCTGCGCCAGGGGCTGAGCGCCCTGCGCCGGCACGCCGGGCCGTTGCTGGACGCCGACCCCACCGGGCTCGTGGTGGACGTGAGCCGGTTGTCGAGCCTGTCCTCGACGACCGTCGCGGTCCTCCTGCGCACGCGCAGGCTCTGCCGCGCCCGCGGGGGTCGGCTGACTCTGCAGGCGCCGCAGCGCCACGTCGTCGCGATCCTGCGCCGTGCCGGGCTCGAGGAGCTCTTCGACATGAGCACCGCCGACACGGCTGGCGCCGACGTGGGTGCTGCGGTGCCTGGCCGCCGAGACCCCGTACCCGCCGTTGGTGGCGGGTGAACGGAGGAGATCGGTGGCCCTGCTGTCCGGCTCCCCGCGGGAGTCGCCGCCCGGAACAGCACGTGGGTCCTGGGTCTCACCGCTGCGGGACGAACGGGATCGTCCCCGCCCTTCCCCGGCAGACGGTTCACGTGTTCTCCCGGCAGGTCGGGGGACGGGTCGCCGCGGCTCGTCCAGGCAGGTCCACGACCTGCCCGGACCTGCCCGGACGAGCACGAGACCGGTCCGGTGCCCGGAGTCCCGACCACGACTCCACCCGGCTTCGTCCTGCGCGTGCGGTACGCGGTCGACCGTGCGGACAGCAGTCTGGTCCAGAGCTCGAGAGGAGCGTGTCTTCGTGGCTTTCCCGTACGTCGTCGTCGTCGTGTGCGCCACCGGCCTGATCGTCGTCGCAGCTCTCGTCGCGCAGTTCCTGCACCGCCGTCGTCGCGATCGCGTCGATCTGGGCCGTCCTCGGCGGAAGACCCGTTGACGTCCTCGTCGGGTCCTGCGGTGGTCGTCCTGCTCACCGCCGGGTCTGCTCCTGGTGACTGCCTCAGGTGCGGGTCCGGGTGGGTCGCGCTGTTGAGGTGGCAGGAACCGGTCGATGAGGCCCGTGGGCTGAACCGGCCAGGGGGTCGGCCTTCGCGGCGATGGCCTGCGTCGTCGACTTCCCGTCCGCAGCAGCGGTGCAGATCACGGGCGAGGCCACCGACGAGACCGTCGCCGGCATCGAGCCGCTGTCCGAACTGTCCGCGCAGTTCCCCGACCTGCACCGGGTGGGGTCGGGGCTCTCGCCGCTGCGACGCGCAGGACGGGCCGACGGTGACAACCACCCCGCCCCTCACCCGACCACGAGCACGCTGAACCCTTCGGAGAGGAAACACCGATGAGCGACGAACGAGCCCGCATCCTGACCGGTCTGTCCGACAGCGGCCGCACCGTCGCCGACCCCGCCCAGGACGTGCGCGGACTGACCGTGCGCGACACCTCCGGTGAGGAACTGGGAAAGGTCGCCGACTTGATGGTGGACGCCGAAGCCGACCAGGTGCGGATGCTGCGGATCGAACACGGCGGGCTGCTCGGCATCGGAGCCGAGACACTCCTCCTACCGGTGGAGGCGGTCGTCACGATCGCCGACGACGAGGTCATCGTCGACCAGACCCGCGACCGGGTCGCCTCCGCCCCGGCCTACGAGCCGGAGCTGGCCGATCAGACCGGTTACTACGACAACCTCTACGGGTACTACGGCTACACCCCGTACTGGGCGCCTGGAGCCGGCGGCCAACCGTGGTTCCCGCCTCGCCCCTGACGTCGCCGGCCACCGCTGCGCCGGCCAGTCCGGTGCTCAGTCCATCATCGACAGCATCTGCCGGCCCCCGGTCCGTGCGAAGCGGGCCACCAGCACCAGGGCCACGACGCCGAACGCGACGTCCAGGACGCTGGTGTAGTTCCACGTCACCTCCGACAGCCCACCGGCGGCGGTGGTGGCGTGGCGCTGGTCCGGGACCAGGCCGACCAGGGTGAACAGGCCGTCGACGACGTACCCGGCGACCACGGCGGCCAGGTAGAGCACGCCGGTCAGGCGCAGGGCCGCGCCCGTGCCGTAGTACTTGCGGTAGATGATGACGACGGGGGCGATGACCAGGTCGGCGAACAGGAAGCTGACCATCCCGCCGAAGCTGATGCCGCCGTTCCACAGCACCGCCGCCAGCGGGATGTTGCCCACCGAGCAGACGAAGCTGGCGACCGCGACGACCGGGGCGACGAGCGGGCCCCACACCTGGGTCAGGACCGGGTGGCCGGTGAGGAAGAACGCCTGCCAGAAGCCGGTCGGGACCCAGGCGCTGACGGCGCCGGCGATGAGCAGGCCGATGGCGATGTCGCGCACGACCGCGGCCCACTCCATGACGAAGACGTGGCTGACGGAGGTGAATCCGTCGCCGCTGAGCAGTCGCCGCCACCACGGGCCCTCGCCGCCGACGCTCATGTCCATCGCGGCGTGGCCCTCCATCGAGCCGGTGCGGCCCCGTTCGGCCTGCTCGCGGGCCGCCCGGACCAGCGGTGGGCGCAGCACGACGCGCAGCAGCAGGGCCACGACGACGATCATGACGACACCGCCGGTGTAGGAGGCGGCGGTGAACTGCCAGCCCATGAGCAGCGCGAGCAGGATCCCCATCTCCACGACGAGGTTCGTGGAGGCGACCTGGAAGACGATCGCGGCGGTGAAGTCGGCGCCCTTGCGGAACAGCGAGCGGGCCAGCGCCACCGCGGCGTAGGAGCACGACGAGGACGCGATGCCCAGCCCCGAGGCGGTGGCCAGGGTGCGGGGGCGGGCGTCGCCGAGCAAGCCCGTGACCGCGTCGCGGCGCACGACGGCCTGGACGACCGCGGACAGGGCGAAGCCGAGGATCAGGGCCCAGGCGATGTGCCAGGCCATCGCGACGGTGGCGCCCAGCGCGTCACCGACCGCGGCGAGCGCGTCGTAGAGGTGCACGGGCCGTCCTTCCTCACAGGGGCCCCGGCCGGGGCGGTGGGGTCACAATACCCCCGCGGGGTATGTCTTGCGCGGCGTGGCGGGAGCCGCGCGGACCGCTGCGCCGGGCCGCGCCGGTGCAGCGCTGACAGAGTGCGTCCGTGAGCAACTCGTCGAAGCCGCGGGGCATCAGGCTGGCGGCGCTGCAGGAGGCTGCACGCACCCGGCTGTGGCCCGTACCGGTGGCGGGTGTCGTGCTGGCGCTGGTCGCGGGCGTCCTGCTGCCCCTGCTGGACGCGCGGGTGGACGAGAACCTGCCGGACCCCATCGCGGACCTCGTCTTCGGCGGGGGCGCCGGGGCGGCACGGACCGTCCTGGACGCCGTCGCCAGTTCCCTGATCACGGTGACGTCGCTGACCTTCTCGCTGACGGTCGTCACCCTGCAGCTCGCCAGCAGCCAGTTCTCCCCCCGGCTGCTGCGCACCTTCACCCAGGACCGGTTCGTCCACGCCACCCTGGCGGTGTTCCTGGCCACCTTCACCTACGCGCTGACGGTGCTGCGCACGGTCCGCAGCCCCGACGACGCCGGCAGCAGCGCCCTGCCGTCGTCGGCGGTCGTGCCGCGGATCTCGGTGACGGTCGCCTTCCTGCTCGCGGTGGCGAGCGTGGTGTGCCTCGTGCTGTTCCTGGCGCACCTGGCGCGCGAGATCCGGGTCGAGACGATGCTCTCGCGCGTGCGGGCGGACGCCTGCCGGACGGCCGACCTGCTGTACCCGAGCGACGGCACCGCCCGCTCGCTGCCCGGCGCCGGGACCGTGCCCGTCCCGGACGCCGCCGTCCCGCTGCCGGCGGGGGCCTCGGGGTTCCTCTGCTTCGTCGACGAGGAGGCCCTGCTGGAGGCCGCGACCGGGACCGGCGTCGTCGTCGCGGTCGAGCGGTGGCCGGGCGGGTCGGTGGTCCGCGGCACCCCGCTGGCCCGGTGCTGGACCGACGACGGCGCGGCCCCACCGGTGGAGGTGCTGGAGCGGCTGGAGGACGTGCTCGGGACGGCCGTCGTCATCGGCAGCGAGCCCACCCAGGCCCAGGACCTGGCCTTCGGCTTGCGCCAGCTCGTCGACGTGGCCAGCAAGGCGCTGTCCCCAGGCGTCAACGACCCGACGACCGCCGTCCACGCCGTCGGGCACGCCGCGGCGTTCCTGTGCCACGTGGCCGACCGTGACCTCGGGGACCAGGTCGCCCGCGACGAGGACGGCCACCCGCGCCTGGTCGTCCACCGCCCCGACCTGCCGGCCCTGCTGGACCTGGCCGTCGCCCAGCCCCTGCGCTACGGCGCTGCGGACCCGGTCGTCCTGACCCGGCTGGCCACACTGCTCGCCGAGGTCGCCTGGTCCGGTCCCCGCGACGTCGTGCGTAGCGCCGTGCAGGACCAGCTGGACCGCCTCGTGCGGACCGCCGCCGGGCAGGACCTCGACGAGATCGCCCGCGCCCAGCTCGACGACGCGGTCCGCGGGGCCCGGGACGCGCTGCGGCCTCGGGGGGGACGAGCGTGGACCGGGGGGTGAGCGCGGCGACGGCGCCGCCCACTCGCCGCCCGGGTGGCACCACCCTGCACCAGGACCCCTGAGAGGTGCGTGGGCTCTGCACCCACCGCACGGACGCGCCGATGTGCGTCCTGCGTCCGCGGGCGTGCTGTACGGCGCGTGCAGAGCCCGTGCGCACCCGGCCGTCCAGCGCCGGTCCACCCCCGGCGCCCGCGGGTCACTCCTCGCCGAGCGCGTCCTCGGTCTTCTCGACGTCCTGGCGCGCGGCGCCCGTGGTCTGGTCCTTCTCGCCCTGGGCGGTCAGCTCGGCGTCGTCGGTGCGCTTGCCGACGACCTCCTCGGCCTTGCCGACGGTCTGCTGCACGACGTTCTTGGCCTTGTCCCCGATGGACATGTCCCGCTCCCTGTTCGACGTGGTGGCCGGTGGACCCGGCACCGCCACACCAGGAACCCTCACGCGGTCCCACCCGCTGGAAAGGCGCGAGGCGGCTCAGGCCCCGGCGAGCTCGAACCAGACGGTCTTGCCCAGCGGCCCGACCGCGAGGTCGGTGCCCCACCGGCTCGACAGGAGCTCCACCATGGCCATCCCGCGGCCGCTCTCGGCGTCGGCGCGCTGGGCGCCGATGAGGGGCATGCCGCCCCCGTCGTCGGAGACCTCCACGCGCAGCGACGCGCCGTTCACGCGGCTGACGGCGAGCTGGACCATCCCGTCGCCGTGGACGACGGCGTTGGTGACGACCTCGCTGGCCAGCAGCAGCGCGGCCTCGACGGTGTCCTCGGGGATCTCGTGGGCCGCCACCCAGGGCGCGCACCACTCGGTGATGAGCCAGCGCGCGATGCCGACCGAGCGGGGGTTGGGTGGGAGGACCACGTGGAACAACGGTCCTCGACCCCCCCAGCGTCAATCCACCGCGGTTCCTCCACGGCGGCCCAGCACCCACCCGTACGAGCACTGTCATCGTCTCGTGACGCACAGTCAATCACTCGGCCCGCCGGTTGTCCGCACGCAGCAGGACGCGCGCCCGGGACGGCGCCGGCTCCGAGCTTCACACGGGCAGGTCCAGACCCGCCACCTCGAGGGCCGTCAGGACCGCCAGCACGGCGCACACGACGCCCCCGACGCGGCTCACCGCCGCGACGCTGAGCTTGCGGACGATCGTCCCGCCGACCGCCGCGGCCAGCCCCGAGACGACCAGCAGCGCCGCCCACGACCCCGCGAAGACCGAGACCGGGTCGTCGTAGCGCGCGGCGAGCCCGGCCGTGAACAGCTGCGACAGGTCGCCCCACTCCGCGAGGAAGATCACCCCGAAGCACGCCAGGACGGCCCGCCAGCCCGACGTCCCGCCCCGCACCTTGCCCTCGTACTCGACGCGGGCCTCCTCCTCGGCCTGCTGCGCCTTCGCCGCCCCGCGGAACAGCGTGAACGCGCCGACGGCGAACAGCAGGGCGGCGACGGCCGCCACCGGCCGGTCGGGCAGCTGGGCCAGCAGGCGGCCGGCGACCACGGCGATGAGGCACTGCACGGCGAAGGCGAGGCCCACGCCGATCCACGCGGTCAGGGGGCGGAAGCGGGTCGCGAGCACGAGGGTGGCCACGAAGGTCTTGTCGGGCAGCTCCAGCAGCAGGATCGGCAGGAAGCTGGCGGCGAGCACGGCGGGGTCCACGCGGGGCACCAGATCACGACCGGGCCGGGCCGCGAAAACCCCAGCACTCCGGTTCGGCGCACCGAACAACTGGTTGCGACCTCCCGGGTGCCCCAGACTGTCGGCGTGCCGGAGCTCCCCGAGGTCGAAGGGCTCGCCGCGTTCCTGCGCGAGCGCCTGGTCGGCCGCGTCGTCGCCCGCGTCGAGGTGGGCGCCCTCAACGTCCTGAAGACCTACGACCCGCCGACGACCGCCCTGCACGGGCTGCTCGTGTCCGGGGTCGAGCGGCGCGGGAAGTGGCTGGACGTCGACGTCGACGGTCTGCACCTGGCGGTCCACCTGTCGCGCGCGGGGTGGTTGCGCTGGTCCGACGCGCTGCCGAGGGCGCCGCTGAAGCCCGGGGGCAAGAACCCCGTCGCGCTGCGCGTGCGGCTGGCGCCCGAGGACGACGAGGACCCCGGCACCCCACCCGGCTTCGACCTCACCGAGGCCGGGACGCAGAAGCGGCTGGCCGTGCACGTCGTCCGGGACGTCGCGCAGGTGCCCGGCATCGCCACGCTCGGGCCCGACCCCCTCGACGACTCCTTCGACCTCGCCGCCTTCCGGGCGCTGCTGGCGGGCTCGCGCCAGCAGGTCAAGGGGTTGCTGCGCGAGCAGTCGGTCCTGGCCGGGGTCGGCAACGCCTACTCCGACGAGGTCCTGCACGTGGCGAAGCTCTCGCCCTACGCCGTCTCCGGGAAACTGCCCGAGGCCGACGTCGAGCGCCTGTACGCCGCGCTGCGCACGACGTTGCGCGACGCCGTCGCCGCGGCCGGCGGGAAACCCGCGAAGGAGCTCAAGGACGCCAAGCGGGCCGGGATGCGCGTGCACGGCCGCACGGGCGAGGCGTGCCCGGAGTGCGGGGACGTCGTGCGCGAGGTGTCGTTCGCCGACCGGTCGATGCAGTACTGCGCCACGTGCCAGACGGGCGGGAGACCGCTCGCGGACCGCCGGTTGTCGCGACTGCTGAAGTAGCCGTCCTCCCCCGGGAGGACGAGGCGTTTCCACCCTCGGCACGATGCGCGCGCACAGGTGACGGGCCGATGCTGGTCGTGTCGGAACGCAGCAGCACGCAGCAACGCTCGGGGGGACCGGATGGACGTCGTGGTGGGGATCGTCGGTGTGGTGGGTGCCGTGGTGCTCGTGCTGCTCGTGGCCGGCGGGCGGGCCGCGCGCGAGGGGAGGGGCGTCGGGCACCAGTTGCTCGTCGCCCCGCGCGGTGCCCGGTTCGGGGACGCGTCGCGGGCCGTGCTCGACGCCGCCCGGGCGCAGGAGGAGCAGGCGCAGTTCCTGCGGCGGCACGAGAACCTGCCCGAGCACGGCGACGCGCACGCCGCCTGAGGCGAACGGTCTGGAGATCAGGGCGCCCGGTAGGTGCGAGGCGGGGTGAGGAACCCGCGAGCCGGAGGCTCCTCGGTGCCGAGACGGAACCAGTGGACACGTCCACGGTCGTCCGTCGCTCTGATCCACCGGCGACCGACGGCCTGCACCTGCGCCAGGACGACGTGTTCGCAGGACGCGTCGGTGAGAGAGGCGGAAGCGCCGTCCGCGGAGAAGACGACCACGTGCGTCTGCGTCAGCGCGAGCAGGACGGGGACCGGACGCCACCGCCGGGGCCCCCGCACGAACCACTGCAGACGGTGGCGAGCCGCCCGGGCGTGCGAGACCCGCGCGACGGGCTCGCGCAGGACGCTGCAGATCTCCTGCTTGAGCTGCTGGTAGAGGTTGGCCACGGCGGAACTCTCGCTTTCGGCGACCGGGCCCGTCGGGAGCGGCTGACCGCGTCCCCCGGACCTCGGTGGTCCCTGCGGGGCAGCGGCACGGTGCAGCGCTTCTCGTACCGGCGTCAGTGGCGGTTTCGGCATCGGCACCGGAACTGGCGTCGGCACCGGTGGAGCGGTCGGTCTGAGAGCGGGAACGTGCGTGGAGGAGCGGGCACCAGGACGAGCCGGAACCGGGGTGGACGCCTGCGCGGTGCGGCAGCGGAGGCTCCGCTGCCGCACGGCTGCACGTGTCAGGTGCTCGCGTCGGGTGCAGGATCGGCCGGAGGGGTCAGGAGGCGAGGAACTCCAGGAGCACGCGGTTGAACTCCTCCGCGTGGCTGACGTTGATGCCGTGCGGGCCGCCGGCGACGACGTGCAGACGGCTGCCGGCGATGGCGGCGTGGGTGCGGGCACCGGACCCCTCGAACGGCACGGTGCCGTCACCGTCGCCGTGGATGACCAGCGTCGGGACGTCGACCTCGGTGAGGTCCTGGCGGAAGTCGGTGGTGCCGAAGGACTCCATGGCCTTCAACGCGGCCTTCTCGTCGGCCTGCTCGGTCAGCGCGAGCGCGTCCTGGCGCTGGGCCTCGGTGACCTTCAGGACGCCGTCGACGGAGAAGAAGTCGGTGATGAAACCTTCGTAGAAGGTGTCCTCGTCGGCCTTGAGACCGGCTTCCATCTGGTCGGCCAGTTCGGAGGTCAGCGGGCCGTCGGGGTTGTCCTCGTTCTTGGCCATGTAGGGCGGGACGGCGGCGGCGAAGACGACGCTGCGCAGCCGCTCGTGGCCGTGCTTGGTGAAGTATCGGGCGACCTCGCCGCCGCCCATGGAGAACCCGACGAGGGTGACGTCGCGCAGGTCGAGCTGTTCCAGGAGGGCGTGCAGATCCTCGGTAAGGGTGTCGTAGTCGTAGCCGGTGCGGGTCTTGTCGCTGCGCCCGAAGCCGCGGCGGTCGTAGGTGACGACCCGGTAGCCGGCGGTGGCCAGGGCGGGGACCTGCTCGGACCAGGACTCACCGGACAGCGGCCAGCCGTGGATGAGGACGACGGGGCGGCCGGGGCCGCCGGTGTCGTCGACGTGCAGGTCGGTGTCCTTGAACAGTCCGTGGTGGGCGGTGATCTCGCTCATGGCTCTCGTTCGGAGCTGTGGCCCCCGTGGTCTGGTCCGGATCTGCCACGGATCCTCCGTCGGCAGCCGCCGGCAGGCGGACGCCGGTCCCCCGAGGGTGACCGGCGAGCAGTGGGCGGGACGTTCCGGGTGCGCCCTCGCGGCTCACGCCGCATCCTCACGACCATGACCAGTTCCACGACCTCGTCCGCCGATCAGCCGGTGTCCCGTCCCACCGGACTGCACCACGTCCGCCTGTCGGTCAGCGACATCGCACGGTCGCGAGCCTTCTACACCCAGCTGTTGGGTACCGATCCGGCCATCGACAACACCGCTGAACTGTCCGATCCCACCGCCGTCGACGACCCCCAGCGCCTCTACGGCGGTGTGGTGTTCGAAGTCGGTGAGCAGATCCTCGGTCTGCGTCCGGTCCCCGGTGCCGCCGGTGAGACGTTCACGCCCAACCGGGTCGGCTTGGACCACGTGAGCCTGGCGGTCTCCTCGCGCGCTGACCTGGAGGCTGCGGCCGCACGTCTTTCCGCTGCCGGTGTGGAGCACGGGGAGATCGTCGAACTGTCCGAGCAGGGCCTGCAGATCCTCTCGATCCAGGACCCGGACGACATCAACCTCGAACTCACCGCCCCGCTCCCCTCCTGAGGCGGCGACCCGCCCGCAGTGGGCGGTGGGCGTCGGCCCTGCACGGGTTCACCCGGGCGCACGGCGGTGCGGTGGTCCTGGACGGTTCAGGACCACCGCACCGGACTCGTCGTGGCAGGTGCTACTGGACGGCTGCGGTCGCGGCGTCGGCGGCGGCCTGCGGGACCGAGGGGGTCCCGCCGAAGATCCACCCGGTGCCGCGGCCGGTGTAGCTGGCCTTGTGCGCGGACAGGTACGCGGTGGTCGTGGCCCCCAGGGAACCGTCGAAGTCGATGAACACCAACGGCACCCCCTGGGACCCGGCGACGGGTGCGGCCGACAGGGCGTCGGCCGCGGTGGCGTCGGCGCCGCCGACCAGGGCCACCGACTGGGTGTCGAAGTTCTGGCTGCTCGTGGCGTAGTCGGCGATCTTCGTGGCGGTGTCCTGGCGGCTGGTGCCGCCCAGGCGCGAGGTCCCCTTCGCCTCCGCGTACACGGCGTCCGAGACCGAACTGCTGCTGCCCAGGACGACGCGGTCGGTGGTGCCGAGCGCGGCGAGGGCGTCGGAGGTGGCCTTCGGCAGCGACCCGGCCTCGGTGAGCAGGATCGGGTAGTTCTTCGCCCAGGCGACCGGGCCGGCGGCCAGGGCGTCGGCGGTGGAGGTGCCCGAGGCGATGAACACCTGCTCGGGGGAGTTGCCGTTGGGGTTGTCCCCCTCCGTCGCGGTGCCCCCGGCCTCGGCGACCAGCGCGGCGGTCTGGTACCGGTCGGCGCCGGCGATGCGGGTGACGTCCTTGCCGGCCGCCTTCCACGCGTTCTCCTGCGCGGTGGGGACGCGATCGGCACCACCGATGATCCAGACGTTCTTCGCGCCCAGGCGGGCGATCTCGGCGGCGGTGACCGCCGGGACACCCGCGGTGTCGGTGTAGAGGATGGGCGCGCTCTTCAGCCCCGCCAGGTAGGACGCGGTGAGGCCGTCGACGGTGGCGTAGCCGTTGACGATGACGACGTCAGTCGCGGCGCCGTCGGTGGGTTCGAGCAGCTTCGAGGACTCCACCGCAGTGGCGAAGCGGTCGGCGCCGGCGATGCGGTGGTCGAACTTGAAACCCGTCGCTGCCTGCGCGGGGGCCGCTACGGCGGCAGCGCCACCGAGGCCGACCAGCAGGGCCAGTCCGGCGGTGGCGAACGTGTGCTTCTTCACGATCGTGTGCTCCAAGGTCTCAGGAAGGTTCGAGGAGGACGTGCTGGCCGCCCGGGCGCACGCGGGAGCGCGTTGCTCGGGGTGCCGCGACAGCGACGGCGTGGTGGTCGCTGCCGGTGGTGCCGGATCCGCTGCGGTGCGGGTCAGCTGGTGGCGATGTCGCCGTTGAGGCCGTTCGGGTAGAACCCGCCCTTGGTGACGCCCGTCCCCGGGGTCAGGTACACGATGTTCAGGACCTCCTGGGGGGAGCGGCTGTACGCGATGGCGTTCGCGTCCGCGGCGACGAGGTTCGCGCGTCCACCCGACCCCACGGTGATGCCCTGGTCCTTGTCCGCGCCGGACCCGTCGAGGGCGTCGCGGGCGTCGGAGATGAGGTTCGTGGGGGCGCTCAACCCGTTCTCGTACAGCAGGGTGCGCACGATGCCGGAGTGGTAGGCCTCGACGGCGAGGATCCCGGCGGCGGCTTCGAGGTAGGCGGGGGTGGAGATCAGCGGGGCTGCGCCCTTGTAGGCCGTGACGCCGACGTCCTCGAACAGGAACGCACCGAGCAGGAAGAACGCCTCGGAGGAGAACGGGTCGAACGTCTCACCCTGCTTGATGACCCCGGCGGCGACGGCGGCGGCGGTGAAGGAGTCCTGCAGGTTGATGGCCGGTCGCGAGACCGCGGCCGACCCCAGCGCGGACCGCAGGAACTTCACGTGGGCGATCTCGTCGTTGGCGATCTCCTCGGCGTAGTAGCGCATCGCCTTGGACTTGAACGGGACCCGGTGCCCGCCGGTGACCCCGCCCTGGGTCCCGGTGCCGGTCGCCATGGACTCGGCCAGGCCGTGGCCGTAGGCGGCGTAGCAGTAGAACTCGGCTTCGAGGTACTCGAGGTTCAGTGCGAAGTTCAGCACGCTGCCCTCGCTGGGGGTGGCGGCGGAGGCGGACTCCGCCGTCGCGGTCCCCACCAGCCCGGCGCCCACGGCACCGGCGGACAGCAGGCCCATCCCGCGCAGGAAGTTCCTGCGGTCGGCGGGGGTCTCGGAGCTGCGGTTGATCATGTCGACGAGGAGGGTCTTCTTGAACATGGGCCAGCCCTAGGAGTCTGGGCGCCGTCTCTGGACGCCGGAACCCGACGCGACACTCGTCACGCCGTCGTGATCGGACGTCTCGTGTTCGGCGCCGGGAGCTGCCCGGATGGGTCGACCTCGCCGATCTTTCGACGAACCTAGATCAGACTGCCCCAAGGATCACGATCTGGCTACCCAACGTGTTGCGTTCGTCACGTACCGCCTCCGGACCCTCCCCGGCCCGCCGGGGTCCCCGGCTGCAGCAGGGGCGCGATCCGGTCCCAGCGGGCGATCTCGCAGCCGTCCTCGCGGTTGAACGCCGCGTCGACGTCGACGCCGTCCCAGGTGCCCTTCACGGTCGCGGTCTGCGGACCGCCGTAGATCATCGTGCACGCCGCGTCCTTCGGGACCGGGGCCCACGGCTTCTTCGCGGCCGCGATCGCGGCGCACGCGTTCTGCGCGTCCGGGTGGTCGCCCGCGACGACGCCGTCGGCCGAGCACGACAGTTCCCACGTCTGCCGGCCCCCGTTCCCGTCGTCGACGGTGACCGTCACCGAGCTGCCGGTCGCGCTCGCGCTGACGGGTCCGCTCGGACTGGCGCTGCTGGACATCCCCGGTCCTCCTGCCTGCTGGTCGCCACAGCCTCCCAGGAGCGCGAGCCCGGCCACCGCGAGGGTGGCAGCCCCGGCCCGGAGGCTGCGCTGGACGGTCCTCGGCACGCTCACGTCAGTGGGACGCGGGGCGTCCCGGACCGGTTCCCGCCGGGACGACACGCGGCGGGTGACAGGGTTCGCGCGGTCGGGGTACGGTGGGGATTTACCTCGATCGGGGTTATCCCGGCGCCACCACGGACATCGTCCCGCAGACCGCGCGCTGATCACAACGTTGTTGTCGTGCAGCGGTTCCGGCAGAATCGGACGCCGATCCCCGGAGGAACCGTGTCCGACACCGACCCCGTCCTGGCCGCCGAGCAGGCCCACCTCGACCACGCCCGCGCCGAGCTCGCCCGGATGCGCGAGCACACCCTGTCCCTCGTCCCCGACGGCGGTGACGCCATCGCCGACGAGGCCCTGGCCTGGGCGCTGCACCGGCGCGCGGCCAGCCTCGTCGACGACCCGTCCAGCACCCTGTTCTTCGGCCGCACCGACCACGACGGGGGCGAGTCGCTGCACATCGGCCGCCGGCACGTCACCGACTCCGCCGGCGACCCCGTCGTCATCGACTGGCGCGCCGACGTCTCCCGCGGCTTCTACCGCGCCACCCGCGACGACCGGGGCGGGGTGCGGCTGCGGCGCCGGTTCGGCGTCGAGGACGGACGCCTGACGGCGTACGAGGACGAGCACCTGCTCGACGCGCACGAGGAGGACCACGCCTCCGCGATCCTGGCCCGCGAGATCGAGCGGCCCCGCTCCGGGCCCATGCGCGACATCGTCGCCACGATCCAGCCCGAGCAGGACGCCCTCGTGCGCGCCGACGCCCAGACGACGGTGTGCGTGCAGGGTGCCCCGGGCACGGGGAAGACGGCCGTGGGCCTGCACCGCGCGGCCTGGCTGCTCTACGCCCACCGCGAGCGGCTCACCCGCCAGGGCGTCCTCGTCATCGGGCCGAACCGCGCGTTCCTGTCGCACATCTCCGCGGTCCTGCCCGCGCTCGGCGAGGTCGAGGTCGAGCAGCGGACCGTCGCCGAACTCCTGACCGTCGCCGCCGAGGGCCGCAAGGAGGTCAGGGTCCGCGCCGACGAACCCGCCGTCGTGGCGACCCTGAAGGGCGACGGCCGGATGGCCGAGGTCCTGCGCCGCGCGGTCTGGTCCGCGGTGGGGGACCCTGCGCGGGTCCTGGAGTCCGGGGCCGTCGTCGTGACGCGCGGTTCGCGGCGCTGGCGGGTCCCCGGGTACCTCGTGAAGGACCTCCTCGACGAGCTCACCACCCGCGGGATCCGCTACGAGGCGGCGCGCAACCTCCTGCCGCAGCGGCTCGCGCACGCCGTCCTGCAGCTGTTCGAGGCCGCGGGCGACTCCCCCGACGACGTCGTGCAGGACTCCGTGGCACGCAGCCCCGAGGTGAAGCGGGCCGTGAAGGAGCTCATGCCCGTCCAGGACGCGGCGAAGGTGCTGTTCCGGTTGCTGTCCGACCGGGAGTTCCTGAGCGCGAGCTCGCAGGACCTGCTGACCGAGGCCGAGCGGGACCTGCTGCTGTGGCCGAGACCCCCGCGCACCGCGGGGTCGGCGAAGTGGACCGCGGCCGACGCCGTGCTGCTCGACGAGATCGCGGACCAGTTGCAGCGCACGCCCTCGCGCGCGCACGTCGTGCTCGACGAGGCGCAGGACCTGTCGGCGATGCAGTTGCGGGCCGTCGGCCGGCGCTGCTCCACGGGGGCGGCGACGGTCCTCGGCGACATCGCGCAGGGCACGACGCCGTGGTCGGCGAGCAGCTGGGACGACGTCCTGGGGCACCTGGGCAAACCCGACGGTGCGCTGGAGGTCCTCGACCGGGGTTTCCGCGTCCCGTCGGCCGTCATCGACTACGCGGCGAAGCTGCTGCCGAGCATCGCCCCCGACCTGTCCGTCCCCCGGTCGGTGCGCGAGGACCCGGGCCTGCTCGAGGTCGTCGAGACCGCCGACCCCGTGGCGCGCGCCGCGCGGGTGACGGCGGGGCTCCTCGAGCTCGAGGGGTCCGTGGGGGTCGTCGTCGCGGGTGACCAGGTGGACGCGGCGGCCGCGGCGCTGACGGCGGCGGGCGTGGGGTTCTCCCGGCTCGACGTCGACGAGGAGGTGCGCCGGGTGTCCCTCGTCCCGGCGGGGCTGGTCAAGGGGCTGGAGTTCGACCGGGTCGTCGTCGTGGAACCCGCCGCGATCGTCGCCGGCGAACCCGACGAGCGCACCGGGTTGCGGCGGCTGTACGTGAGCCTGACCCGCGCGGTCAGCGCGATGGTCGTGCTGCACGCGCGGGAACTGCCCGCCGAACTCGCCGCCTGACCGACCTCCGCGGGGCGGGCCGGGGCCGTCAGAGCCCGGCGAGGAACCCGTCGACCAGCGCCCAGGTGCCCTCGGGGTTCTCCAGGTGCGGCAGGTGCCCGGCGGCGGGGACCTCGGCGAACCGCGCACCGGGCACGGCGGTCGCGACGGCGCGTCCGTGCGCGGGGGTGACCACGCGGTCGCTCTCGCCGAACAGGACGAGCGTGGGGACCGCGACGGTGGCGAGGCGGCCCAGGAGCGTCGGGTCGCTCAGCGAGCGCCCCGCGAGGGCGGCCATGGTCCGCCCGTTCGCCCGCTGCACCGCGCGCTGGCCCTCGGTGAGGGAGGCCGGGTCCAGGTAGCCGCGGTCGGGGTCGTGCCAGGCGAGCTCGGCGAGCCCCCGTGCGTCGAGCGCGAAGAAGTCCGCGACCGGCTCGCCCTCGACGACCGCGCCGACGCCGTCGACGTCGACGACGGCCCCCACGACGCCGTCGTAGCGCTCCCCGGCCGCGGCCAGGACCGCCATCTCCAGGGCGAGCCAGCCGCCGAGGGAGGAGCCGACGAGGACGACGTCGCGCTCGCCATCGCGGTGCAGGCGTTCGAGGTAGGCCGCGGCCAGGGCGGCGACGGAGTCGACGTCGTCGGGCCGGCTCGTCCCGTCCCAGCCGGGGTGGGTCGGGGCCAGGACGTGGAAGGACGGCGCCAGGTGCTCGACGATCGCGGCGACCGTGCGGGGACCGCCACCGCCGTGCAGGACCAGCGCGGTGCGTCCGGTGGGGTCGCCGGTGTCGACGACGGGAAGGTCGTGGGGGAGGGAGGGAATCACGGCAGCACCTTTCTCAGTATCTTTATCTACGCATGCTTATATGCGGATGTTGATACGTTAGCACCGTGACCACGGACCTGGAAGCCCTCGGGCAGGCGATCAAACGGGTGCAGCACCGCAACCACCGGACGATGGACGCCGCCCTGCGCGACGTCGGCGTCACGCTCGTGCAGTGGGACGCCCTGCGGGCGGTCGAGCGCATGCCCCGCGCCTCCGGCCACGACCTCGCCGTCGCGACCTTCCAGAGCGACCAGGCCTTCGGCACGCTGGCCGGCCGCCTCGTCGACCGCGGGCTGATCGTCCGCACCGCCGGGCACGGGCGGCGCATCGAGCACGCCCTCACCGAGGAGGGGCGCGCCGTCCTCGCGCAGGGGCACCGTGTCGCCGAGGGCGTCCTGCAGGACCTCTTCGCCCCGCTCGCCGCGACCGAGCGCCGGTCCCTGGCCGCGGTCCTCGCCAAGCTCGTGGAGGGGGAGGCCGCCGGGGGGCCGGCGCTCTGACGGGCGCGAGGGTCAGCCGGCGCGCACCGGCTCCGCGACGAGCATCCGCAGCAGCTCCAGGGACTCGGCGTCGCGGGAGCCGGGCACCGCGGTGTAGAGGACCAGCTGCTGGTCGCGGTCCGGCAGCAGCAGGGTGTCGCACTCGACGGTGATCGGGCCGACCCCCGGGTAGCGGAACGTCTTGGTGATGACGGGAGCGGCCTGCACGTCGTGACGCCCCCAGAGCCGGTCGAAGTCCGCGCTGCCCGCCCGCAGCTCGGCGACGAGGTCCCGGATCAGCGGGTCGGCGGGGTAGCGGACCGCCGCCGTGCGCAGCTGGGCGACGACGTGGTGCCGGAACTCCGTCAGGTCGGCGACCTCGGCGCCGGTCCTGTGCGCCACCTCCGGCAGGAAGGCGCGACGGGCGAGGTTGCGCTCGGACGGGCTCGCCCCCTCGAGGTTCCCCAGGACCGCCGCGGCGAGGTCGTTCCACGCGAGCACCTCGAAGGCGGCCGACAGGACGAAACCCGCCGCGCCGGGCAGGCGCTCGATGAGGCCGGTCATCCCGGCCCGCACGCTCCGGTCGTGCACCGCGTCCTTCCTGCGGGCCGTCCCGGCGAGTTCGTGCAGGTGGGCGTTCTCCGCCTCGGTCAGCAGCAGCGCGCCGCCGATGCCGGCCAGGACGTCGCTGGACGGCCGCGGCGCCCGGCCCTGCTCCAGGCGCGTGTAGTACTCCACCGAGACGTGCGCCAGGACCGCGACCTCCTGACGGCGCAGGCCCGGTGTCCTGCGGCGGGTGCCCGAGGGCAGGCCCACGTCCACGGGGTGCAGCCGTTCGCGCCGGCTGCGCAGGAAGTCGCCCAGCTCCTTCTTGTCCACGTCCCCATCCTGGGCCGCCGCCGGCCCGGGGGCGGCGGCCCAGACGGGTACAGCCTGTGCCTGCCTGCGGCGCGCGGTCCCGGCCAGGCTCACCACCGTGGCCGCGACCACCGGCGCGGACGTCACCGCCGCCCGGGGCGCGTCACGGCCACCCCGCCCCACGACCGCACCAGCGCAGGAGACACCCGTGACCACCACCCTCATCACCGGCGGCAACCGCGGCATCGGCCACGAGACCGCCCGTCGTCTCGTCGAGGCCGGCCAGACGGTCTGGATCGGCGCGCGCGACGAGCGCAGCGGCCGCAGCGCCGCGCAGGCCCTCGGCGCCCGCTTCGTCCAGCTCGACGTGACCGACGACGCCTCCGTCGACGCCGCGGTCGAGACGCTGCGCGCCGACGCCGGCCACCTCGACGTCCTCGTCAACAACGCGGGCGTCCTCGGGGAGGTGGCCTCCCCGGAGGAGATGACCGTCGAGCAGGTCCGGCACGTGTACGAGACCAACGTCTTCGGGCTGGTCCGCGTCACCCGCGCGTTCCTGCCGCTGCTGCGCGCCGGCACGGACCCGTCGGTCGTCAACGTCACCAGCGGTCTGGGCTCGTTCACGCTGACGTCGGACCCGGAGCGGGTCGAGTCGCGCTACCCGCTGGCGGCCTACGCCTCCTCCAAGACCGCGGTGACGATGCTGACGGTGCAGTACGCCCGCGCCGTGACCGGTGTGAGGTTCAACGCGGTGGACCCGGGCCAGACCGCGACCGACTTCACGGGCCACCTCGGGCACGGCGTCGAGGAGGGCGCGACGGCCGCGGTGCGGATCGCCCTGCTGGGGGCCGGGGCCCCCACGGGCACGGTCACCGACCGCGACGGGGTCCTGCCGTGGTGACCGGCTCCCCGCCCCGCGCGGGTCAGGCGAGGCGCGCGGCGGGTTCCTCGGCGGCGGGTTCCTCGGCGGCGGGTTCCTCGGCGGGTTCCCCGGTGGGGTGCTCCTCGGTGCTGCGGGAGTCCGTCAGCGACGCCGCCCCGAACCCGGCGACGAGACCGACCACGACCGCCAGCACGGTGAAGGCGATGCGCTCGCCGTGGAAGAACGAGTGCACGAGCTCGGTGCTCCACGTGCCCGCGGGCAGGGTGGCGGTGACGAGGGCGGCGATGAGGGTCCCGACGACCGCGGTGCCGACGCTGGTGCCGACCTCCTGGGCGGTGTCGTTCAGCGACGCCGCCAGCGAGGTGCGGTTCGCCGGGGCGGCGCTGACCAGGGCCACCGCGCAGATGGTCATGACCGTGCGCAGGCCGACGGTGAGCACGACCAGGCAGGCGGCGATGACGGGGTAGCCGTGGTCCACGCCGACGGCGAGACCGGCCAGGGCCGCCGTCAGCAGCCCGGCCCCGACGAGGCAGGCGGCCCGGTGCCCGAGGCGCCGGGCGAGCTGCTCGGAGACCGGCGTCGCCGCGATCATGGTCAGGATCAGCGGCAGGTTCGCCAGCCCGGCGCGCACCGGGCTCCAGCCGTAGGCGTACTGGAAGTGCAGGATCAGGCTGAACATCACGGCGGCCATGGCGATCGAGGTGCCGACCTGCGCCACGGCGGCGCCGCGGACGGTCCCGTCGCGGAACAGGGCCAGGTCGAGCATCGGCTGGGCGGCGGTCCGCTCCCGGCGGACGAAGGCGAGCAGCGCCAGCACCGCGCCGACGGCCGAGCCGATCGTGACCGGGGAGGCCCAGCCGTGCTCGACGCCGCTGGTCAGGGCGTAGCAGGCGAACCCGATCGTGGCGATGGACAGCGCCGCGCCGGGCAGGTCGAGGGCGTCGCCGGTGAGGTCGGCGCGCCGGTCGGCGGGGACGCCGAGGCGCACGCCGATCACGGCGACCAGGGCGATGGGGGCGTTGACGACCAGCAGCCACTGCCAGCCGACGTGGGCCAGCGCGGTGCCGCCCAGCAGCGGCCCGAGCACGAAACCGCTCATGCCCACCACGATCATCACCGTCATGGCGCGCATGCGCAGCGCCTGGTCCTCGAAGAGCCGGAACACCAGGGAGTTGGTGATCGGCGCCATGGCCGCCGCGGCGACGCCGAGGGCGGCGCGCAGGGCGATGAGCTCCCCGGCGCTCGTCACGACCGCGGCGAGCAGGCTCACCGCGCCGAAGACGGTCAGCCCGAGCAGCAGGACGCGGCGCCGGCCGAACCGGTCGGCGGCCGAGCCCGCGGTCAGCAGCAGCCCGCCGAAGGTCAGGGAGTACGCGCCGGTGACCCACTGCAGCGCGGTGGTGCCGCTGCCGAGGTCCCGGCCGATGGTCGGCAGCGCGATGGTCAGCAGCGTGTTGTCGACCATCTCGACGAAGAAGGCCAGGCACAGCGCCAGCAGCGGGATCCAGGCGGCGCGCAGCGAGGGGTAGGTCGCCGGTGCGGGGGTGGTCTGCGGGGTGGGGTTCACGGTGTCGCTCCTCTCGGGTGGCCGCCCGGTATCGAACGACGTTCGGTAGAATAGAACGACGTTCGGTCCATTGTCGAGGGTGTGGTGGGATGGGGACGTGACGGATGCGCGGACCAGTCCTCGAGCCCGACCCGGCGGCGGCCGGTCCGGGGGCGCCCGGGCGACCGGCGGGACCCGTCAGCGCGCCTCGCACTCCCTGGAGGCCGTGGTGGGCGAGGCCGTGGCCCTGCTCGACGAGGCGGGGGAGTCCGCGCTGACCTTCCGCGCGCTGGCGGCCCGCCTCGGCGGCGGGGTCGGCAGCATCTACTGGTACGTCTCGGGCAAGGACGAGCTCGTCGACCTGGCCGGCGACCACGTGATCGCCTCGGTCCTGGCCGCCACCGAGGGCTGCACGGGGGCCGAGGACCCGCTGGAGGACGTGCGGGCCATCGCGGTCGCGTTCTTCGACGCCGTCGTCGTGCGCCCCTGGCTGGGAGCCCGCTTCCTGGGCAACACCGAGCAGCAGCCCAACGGCATGCTCCTGTACGAACGCCTCGGCCAGCAGGTCGTGCGGCTGGGGCTCGGGCCGCGGCGCAGCTTCGAGGCCGTCTCGGCGGTGCTGGGCTTCGTCGTCGGGACCGCCGCGGACCTCGGCCGCCAGTCGACCGCGCTCGGCCCCGAGCGCGACGGCGACCTCGAGCAGCACGTCGAGCACTGGCGGGCCCTGGACGAGGAGGAGTTCCCCTTCGTCCACTTCGTCCTCGACGAGTTCGCCACCCACGACGACGGCGAGCAGTTCCGCGCCGGGCTGGACCTCCTGCTGGCCGGGCTGCGGTTGCAGGCCGGCGCCTGAGGGGAGCCGGCTCAGGACGGGGCCGGGCCGGTCGATGGGGGTGCACCCGCTGCGTCGGGAGGGTGCAAGGAAGTCGCCCGAGCCTGCGAAAGGTCTGCCTCCCCCATGTCGTCCCTGTTGCGTCGTGCCCGCGTCGGCACCCGTCTGGCCCTGGCCTTCGGCGTCGTGCTGGCCCTGCTCACCGCCACCGGGGCGACGGCGCTGAGCAGCATCGCCACGCAGTCGCGCTCGCTGGGCGAGCAGCAGCGCATGACGCAGCTGCTGGGCTTCGTCGACGAGCAGCGCTTCTACGACGCCGACGTCAGCGGCTGGCAGGTCGCCTACGCCTGGGACGGGCGCCGGATCGGGGCCGCGGAGGCCGTGCAGGACTCCTCGGCCAACCGCGCCGGGTTCCTGGCCGACCGCGCGAAGCTGGAGCAGGCGCTGGCCGCCGCCCCCACCGCCGCGATGACCGCCCGCGAGCGCGAGCTCACCGCGAAGCTGTCCGACCTGTGGGCGGCGTACTTCGCCTCCGACGACCGCGCCGTCGCGCTGTACCGCGCCGGGCAGGTGGAGGCGGCGGAGAAGGAGATCCTCGACGTCGGGTACGCCGCCTACGGCGACATGCTGACCACCACCCAGGACCTGACCGCCTCGGTCCAGGGCCGCGCCCGCGCCGCTGCCGCGCAGGCGCACGCCGACGCCCGCCGGAGCCGCACCCTGGTCGTCGCCGCGCTCGTCCTGGCGGCCGTGCTGACCGTCCTGCTGCTGGTCGTCCTGACGCGCAGCGTCGTGGGGCCGCTGCGCCGCACGATGGCCGACCTGCACCGGGTGGCCGAGGGTGACCTGAGCGTCGTCCCCGTCGTCGACGGCCAGGACGAGTTCCGCGAGATGGCGCAGGCGCTGGACGTGGCGGTCTCGGCCACCCGTCGCACCGTCGGCGACCTGGCCACGGCGGCCTCCGAGGTCTCGGGCATGGCCGACGAGCTGTCCGGGCGGGCGCAGGAGCTGTCCGCGGCCAACGAGCGCACCACCGGCGACGCCGACCGCGCGGCCCGCTCGGCCGACGTCGTCTCCGCCGACGTGGCCACGATCGCCACCGGAGCCGGCGAGCTGGGCTCGGCCATCAACGAGATCTCCTCGAGCATGGCGCTGTCGGCCTCCGTGGCCCGCGAGGCCGTCGAGGCCGCCGAGACGACCCGGGCGACCGTCGCGGAGCTGGGGGAGGCCACCCGGGCCATCGCCAGCGTCGTGGGGACCATCACGGCCATCGCCGAGCAGACGAACCTGCTGGCCCTGAACGCGACCATCGAGGCCGCCCGGGCCGGGGAGATGGGCAAGGGCTTCGCGGTGGTGGCCGGGGAGGTCAAGGAACTGGCCCAGCAGACCGCCGGGGCCACCGAGGACATCACCCGCAAGGTCGCCGCCATCGAGCGCGGCAGCACCGAGGCGGCCGACACCATCGGGCGCATCGTCGAGGTCATCGCCCGCATCGACGACCACCAGGCCACCATCGCCGCGGCGGTGGAGGAGCAGACCGCGACCACCGGCGAACTGGCCCGCACCGTGTCCGGCGCGGCCGAGGGCACGCACGAGATCGCCGGCGTGCTCACCGCGGTCGCCGGGGCCACCGCCGCGGACCGCTCCAGCCTGGAGCAGGTGCGCGCCTCGGTCGAGGCGCTGCGCGAGACCGCGGGCCGGCTGCGCCAGGCGGTGGGAGCCTTCCGCCTCTGAGCGTCCCGGCCCCGTCCCGGCCCCGTCCCGGCGCTCGTCGCGGCAGCGTCGCGGCAGCGGTGTGACGCACGGTGACACCGGGGCACGGCGGGGTCGTACGCTGCGGGGATGAGCGACCCCCGCACCTTCGACGTCGACGGCGTCCCCACCACCACGGCGTCCGACCTGGCCGACGACGCGGTGGTCGTCGACGTCCGCGAGGACGACGAGTGGGCCGCCGGGCACATCGCGACGGCGCTGCACATCCCCATGGGGCAGGTCCCGCAGCGGCTCGAGGAGCTGCCCGAGGGCCCGTTCAACGTCGTGTGCCGCTCCGGCGGCCGGTCGCGCCGCACGGTGGAGTGGTTGCAGCGCAACGGGTACGACGCGGTCAACGTCGACGGCGGCATGGGGGCCTGGGCCGAGGCCGGCCGGCCGATGGTCTCCGACTCCGGTCAGGAGCCGTTCGTCCGCTGAGCCGGGCTCGGCCGTCCGGGTGGTTCGAGGTTTGACCTCCCGGGCGCCCGGGTACCCACTGCTCGGTCAGCAGCCGGGAAGAGGGGGAACATGCCGACGGGAGCACGGCCCGTACCGGCCACGCACTGGGCCACGTTCGCCCACGACGCGGCGTCCGTCCCCCGGGTCAGGCACGTGGTGCGCTCGGTCCTCGACGGCGCCGGTCTGGACGAGATGACGACCGCGGAGATCGAGATCGTCCTGTCCGAGATCGTCGGCAACGCCGTCCGGCACGCCCGGCCGCTCGGCGACGGCGCGATCCACGTCCAGTGCGAGGTGACGCCCGAGGCACGGCCCCACGTCGAGATCGCCGTCACCGACGGCGGTGCCCCGGGCCGGGTGGTCTCGCCGCGGACGGCCGCGGACTCCGACACGGGCGGGCGGGGGCTGTTCATCGTCGACGGCCTCGCCGACGAGTGGGGTGTGGTGGAGAACCTCACCGACCTCAGCCGGACGGTGTGGGCCTCCTTCGGCGGCCCGACGCGCCACCACCCGCACTGACGGGCGCATCACCCGGACAGCGCACTCCCCGTGCGCGACCGACCACTCACAGCCCCGGGTCGGCTACCGTCGGGTGACGACCCGGTACCGCGCCGGTCGTGCGACCAGGACCGGGAGGCGGCTGCGTGGACACGCCTGCTGCCCTCGAGAGCGCCACCGACCGGCCCGTCCAGCCGCTGGGTCTGCTGCAGCGCACGGCCGCCGAGCTGGCCGCCGCCCTCGACGTCCGCGACGCCGTCACGGCCGTGCTGCGCACGGGGCGCGACGTCCTGCGCACGAACACCTGCGGGATCGCCCTGCTCGACGAGACCGGCACCGTCCTCGTCCCGCAGGTGCCGCACGACGGCGACCTCGCCGGGCTCGGGGTGGGCCGGGAGGTCCCGCTCGACTCGGCCACCCCCAGCGCCGAGGCCGCCCGCACGCGGCAGCCGGTCCTGCTGCGCGACCGCGCCGAGCTCGTCACCCGCTTCGGCGCGCCCCAGGCCCTGAACGCGAGCGTGCTCGACCTCGGGGAGAACTCCTGGGCCATGTACCCGCTCGTCGCCCGCGGCCGCGTCGTGGGGGTCCTGCGCTTCGGCTTCGCCCGCGAGGGTTCCCTGGACGCGCAGGAGCAGGTCTTCGCCGCGACCCTCGCCGGGCAGTGCGCCCTGGCCGTCGAGCGGGCCCGGCTGCTGGAGGACGCCCGGCGCTCGGCCCACCGGTACCGGACGCTGGCCGAGGTCGGCTCGCTCGACGTCTTCACCGCCCGCCCGGGGGTGGGGATCACCAGCGAGATGCCCGGCTGGGCCGCCCTGACCGGCCGGGAGTCCGTCAGCGGCACGGAGTGGCAGAGCGACGTGCACCCCGACGACCTGCCGGGGGTCCTGGAGGACTTCTACGCCTCCGTGCGCGACCGGACCCCGGCCCGGTTCCGCGTCCGGGTCCGGGGGACGACGGGCTGGCGCTGGATCGCGGCCGTCGCCGTGCCCGTGGTGGCCGACCCGACCGACCCGGACTCCGAGGTCGTGGAGTGGGTCGGCTCGCTCGACGACGTCACCGACCGCGTCCGGGCCCGCCGCCGCACCCGCGCCCTCAACGACCTCACCGCGGCGCTGGCCGCGGCGAGCACGTACCCGCAGGTGCTCGACGCCGTCCTGCACGCCTGCCACGAGGGGGTGGGCGCCGTGCGGGCCACCCTCACGGTCGACGAGGGACCCGGCGAGGTGGCCCTGCGCGTGCACCGGATGCTCGGTGACCGCACGCGCCGCTCCGAGGACGTGCCCCACCTGAGGCTCGACGACCTCGTCGAGGTGGCCGGGGAACGGGGCGTCTTCCCCGTGGGCCGGGCCGGGATCGAGGACCTGCCCGCCGGGGTGCGCCCGTTCTTCCACGCGGCCGCCGACGGGGGCGAGACGTCCTGGGCGGTGCTGCCGCTGGCCTCCCGGACCCGCTGGCTGGGGACGCTGACGCTGGGGTTCACCGACGCCGAGGCGCTCGACGCGGACGACCACGAGTTCTTCCTGGCCTTCGCGCGGCAGGTCGCCGGCGCCCTGGACCGGATGCAGCTCCTGCAGCAGCAGCGGGCCACGGCGGACGTCCTGGCCGACGCGCTGCGTCCCGGGCCGCTGCCCCACGTGCCGTGGCTGAGCACCCACCGCGTGGCCGTCACCAGCGCGGGCGTCGAGGTCGGCGGCGACTGGGCCGAGATCATCCCGCTGCCCGGGGAGCGGGTCGCGGTCGTGCTCGGCGACGTCATGGGCCGCGGGGCCCGGGCGGCGACCGTCATGGGCGAGGTCCGGACCCAGGTCCGCACCCTGGCCCTGGTCGACCCCCACCCGACCGCCGTCCTGCGCGGGCTCGACGCGCTGGCCGCGGCCGGTGGCGCCGAGGACCTCGTGACGATCTTCTACGCCGTCCTGGCCCGGGACGGGCACCTGCTGGCCGCGAGCGCCGGGCACCTGCCGCCGTTGACGTGCAGCGGCGGCCCGCACTACCTCGACGTGCCGCCCGGGGTGCCCGTCGGGGTGGAGGGCGACGAGCGCACCGAGGTCCTGGACGTCCGGCTCGAGGCGGGCAGCGCCCTGGTGGTGTTCTCCGACGGTCTCGTCGAGACGCGGGAGCGGTCCCTGACGCAGGGGCTGGCCGAGGTGCTGGGGCACTTCCGCGACACCGCGCACGGCGAACCCGACGAGATCGTCCCGACGCTGGTGCGGCGCATGGTGGGGGAGGACCCCGCCGGCACCGACACCACCCTCGTGGACGACGACGTCACGGTCCTCGGTCTGCGGCTGCGCTAGCGTCGCCGCCGTGCCCGCGCTGCGCCCGTCCCCGACCGTCGCGGTCGTGATCCCCGCCAAGGACGAGCAGGAGCGCATCGCCGCGACTGTGCGCGCGGTGTCGTCGCTGCCGGTCGTCGACGTCGTCGTGGTCGTCGACGACGGGTCGTCGGACCTGACGTCGAAGGCGGCCCGCGACGCCGGGGCCGTCGTCGTCGCCCACCGCCGCAACCGGGGCAAGGCGGCCGCGATGCACACCGGCGCACGGGCCGTCGCGGAGCGCGAGCGCGCCCGTCCCCGCCCGGGGGTGGGTCCGCGTCCGCTGCTGTTCGTCGACGCCGACCTCGCCGACAGCGCGGTCCGGACGGCTCCGCTGGCCGGGCCGGTGCTGGCGGGCGAGGCCGACATGACCATCGCGGTCCTGCCCCGGCAGGCCACCGCCGGGGGTGGGCGCGGCCTGGTGGTGGGCCTGTCCCGCAAGGGGACGGTGGCCGCGACGGGCTGGTCGCCGGAGCAGCCGCTGTCGGGGATGCGGTGCCTGACCCGGGCCGCGTTCGAGGCCGCGCTGCCGCTGGCGCCCGGGTGGGGGGTCGAGACGGCGCTGACCATCGACCTGCTGCGCGCGGGGTTCCGCGTCCGCGAGGTCCCGTGCGACCTGCACCACCGGGTCACCGGCAAGGACCTGCGCGCGCAGCTGCACCGGGCCGCGCAGTACCGCGACGTGGCCCGCGCCCTGGGCCGCCGGCGGGTCCAGGACGCCCTGCGCCGCCTCACCCGCTGACCGTTGTCCGACCCCGCCGCGCGCCCGGCCCGCTGGGCGGCCCTCCTGAGCGCGCTGTGCCTGCTGACCTGGGCGTCCGTCGCGGTCCTGGGCCCTTCGGCCGCCGTCCCCGCTCTGGGCGCCGGCCGCGTCCCGTTCGACCTGGGCCTGCACCCGTCGTCGGCGACGGTGACGGTCCTGCTCGCGGTCGCGGTGGTGTGCGGAGGGGGAGCCCTCGCGGCGGGGTTGCGGGCCCTGGCCCGCGGGTGGCGCCCGCGCCGGTTCCTGCTGTTGGCCGTCGTCGGGGCCGTGGTCCTGACGTGCGTGCCGCCCGTGGGCTCGGCCGACCACCTCAGCTACGCCGCCTACGGCCGGATCGCGGCCCTGGGCGGGGACCCGTACAGCCAGCCCCCCGACACCTTCGCCGCCGGGACGGACCCCGTGGTGTCCGCCGTGCGCGACCCGTGGCGCTCGACGACGTCGGTGTACGGGCCGGTCGGTGGTCTGCTGATGGCGCTCTCCTCGCTGGCCGGCGGGGCGTCGGTGCGCACGACGGTGTGGGCCTGGCAGCTGCTGCTCCTGCTCGCCTGGGCCGTGGTGGCCCTCGTCGCGCGGCGGGTGCTGGCCGGCGACGACCGGGCGCGGGCCCGGTTCCACGTCCTGTTCACCGCGAACCCGCTGCTGCTGACCGTGGGGCTGGGGGGCGCGCACGCCGACGTCCTCGCCGGGGCGGCGGCCGTCGTGGCGCTGCTGCTGGCCCGCGGGCGCCCGTTCTGGGCGGGGGTGGCGCTGGCGGTCGCCGTCGGCACGAAGGCCCCGTTCGGGGCGGTGGCCGTGGGGATCGTCGTGGCGGCGGTCGCGGCGCGCCGGTGCGGTGCGGCCTGGCTCGCGCGGGGGGTGGGCGGCGCGCTGCTCGTCCTGGTCCCGGCGCACGTGTGGGCGGGTGCGCACGCCTACGACCAGACGCGCACGGCGAGCCGGTACGTGTCGCTGGCGACGATCTGGCGGCCGCTGGTGGAGGCCGGGGTGCCGCGGGGGGTGCTGCTGCCGGGGCTGGTGCTGGTGGTCGCGCTCGTGACGTGGCTGTGGTGGCCGGTGCTCGTGCGCGGCGGGCAGCTGCAGCGGGCGGCGGGGGTCACGGTCCTGCTGGCGGCGGGGTACCTGCTGGGCGCGGCGTACGAGCTGCCCTGGTACGACCTGCTGCTGTGGGGGCCGCTGGCGCTGGTGCCGGCCCCGGTGGCGCTGACGGGCACGGCCGCGGCCCGGCTGACGTTGCTGGCGCTGGCGTACGTGCCGGGGCTGGTGGACGGCATGAGCCCGCTGGTGGAGGCGGTGACGCTGGGCTACCGGCGGGAGGTGGGGCCGTGGGTCGCGTGGGCGGCGCTCGTCGCCGTGGTCGTCACCGGGATCCGTCAGCGACGCACGGTTGAAATCCGGTGACTGTGTGGCATATTCATTGCGGGCTCATCCAGTGGGCCGCTCACCCGGGACGCAGGACGCCCCGGGTGCGAGGAGGATGGGCCGGCGAGTCCCTCCGCGGCGGGGCCGAACGGTTCACCCGCCCGGGTGGACCTTCCGGCTCCCGGTCAAGGTGGGCCGGCGACGTCCCGAACCTCGAGGTGTGCAGGGGCCCGAGCCCCGGGGCAGGACACTTCGGTCGAGCAGCGGCAACGAAGGACAGAGAGGTCGGCGGGACATGGAGCAGAGCAACGTCGCGGTCGTGGACGGCGACCTGGTGAAGGTGCCGACCGACTGGTGGGGCGACGTGCTGCGCGCCGTGGCCGACGGCGACCGCCGCATGATCGTCGAGGACGCGGCCGGCAACCGCTTCGTCCTCGTCTCCGAGGCCCGCTACCGCGCCCTCGAGGACGCCGAACGCACCCAGTCCCCCGGCCGCCCCGACGTCACCCTGACCGTCCGCGAGCAGGAGATCCTGCAGATGATCGCCGACGGCTGCCCCGGCTCCGTCGTCGCCGAACGCCTCGGCCTGGCGCCGAACACCGTGGCCCAGCACCTGGCCTCCGTCCGCCGCAAGTACGGCGTGCGCTCCTCGGCCGCCGCCGCCGCCGTCGCCCGCCAGGACGGCCTCATCTCCTGAGGGGACCCCTCACGGGCTGGGCATGGTGAAGCCGACGACCTGCTCGGTGTCCCCGTCCTCGCCCGTCAGGGCGTGCCCCACCGTCGACAGCCACCGCACCTCACCGTCCGGGTCCGCCACGCGGAAGCGCAGGCTCAGCGACGAGCACTTCGCGATCGCCTCTCGCGTCGCCCGGTCCACCTCCGCCCGGTCGTCCGGGTGCACCCGGTCCAGGACCTCCTCCCACGTCAGCCGCCGCTGACGCGCCGGGTACCCCAGCAGCCCGCTCACCCGCTCGTCCAGGTCCACGACCTGCGGGTCGACGAGCATCGCGAACGCCCCCGACGGCGTCTGCGGCAGACCGCGCGTCGCCACCCACGCCGACATCGCCCGCGGGTCCACCGTCGCCGCCGCCAGGTCGACGCGCGCGCGCACCGCCGGCGGCAGCTCCGCCAGCACCGCCGCGCCCACCGGGCTCGACAGCAGCAGCCGCACCAGCACGGGGAACGGGATCGCGTCCCCCTGCACCAGCACCCCGCTGCGGCGGCCGTGGTCGTCGTCCAGCGCCAGCGCGTCCACCAGGGACGTCATCTGCGGGTCCGGTCCCGGCGGGGCCTCGTCCCCCCACAGCTGCGCGAGGTCGGAGCGGACCTGTTCGGCCCGGCGCCGGACGTGGTGCTCACGGGTCAGGCGGTCGTCGTCGTCGACGGTGCCCACCCCCTCCGACGGAAAGATCACCGGTGCCAGGGTCAGGATGACGCACGAACCCCGCCAGCACCACGGTGCACCGCGCACGTCCGGTCCGCAGGTCCACCGGGTGCGACCATGGAGGGGCCATGACGCTCACCGAGACCGCGCTCCCCGACCTCCTGCCCGCCGCGGGCAGCGCCGCCGCCGACGACCCCGACACCGTCCTCGACGCCTTCACCACCTGGGTCGCCTCCCGCGGCATCACCCTGTACCCCGCCCAGGAGGAAGCCCTCCTCGAGGTCGTCTCCGGCGCCAACGTCGTCCTCGCCACCCCCACCGGCTCCGGCAAGTCCCTCGTCGCCGCCGGTGCCCACGCCGCGGCGCTCGCCGGCGGTGTCCGGTCCTTCTACACCGCGCCCCTGAAGGCCCTGGTGAGCGAGAAGTTCTTCGCCCTCATCGAGGTCTTCGGCGCGCACAACGTCGGGATGATGACGGGGGACGCGTCCGTGAACCCCGGCGCCCCCATCGTCTGCTGCACCGCGGAGGTCCTCGCGAACCTCGCCCTGCGCTCGGGCGCGTTCGCCGACGTCGGCCAGGTCGTCATGGACGAGTTCCACTTCTACGCCGACCCCGACCGCGGCTGGGCGTGGCAGGTGCCGCTGGTCGAGCTGCCGCAGGCGCAGTTCCTGCTGATGTCCGCGACCCTGGGCGACGTCACCGCCCTGCGCGACGACCTGACGCGCCGGACGGGACGGCCGACCGCGCTCGTCACGTCGGTGGAGCGGCCCGTCCCGCTGCACTACTCCTACGCCACGACGCCGTTGCAGGAGACCGTCGAGGAGCTCCTGCAGACCGACCGCGCCCCGGTCTACGTCGTGCACGCCACCCAGGCCGCGGCCGTCGAGCAGGCCCAGGCCCTGACGAGCGCGAAGATCGCGACCCGTGAGCAGCGCGACGCCATCGCCGAGGCCGTCGGCGCCTTCCGGTTCGCCGCGGGGTTCGGCAAGGTCCTGAACCGGCTGCTGCGGATGGGTGTCGGCGTCCACCACGCCGGGATGCTGCCGAAGTACCGCCGCCTGGTCGAGACCCTCGCGCAGGCCGGGTTGCTGAAGGTCATCTGCGGCACCGACACCCTGGGCGTGGGGATCAACGTCCCCATCCGCACCGTCCTGTTCGGCGGGCTGACGAAGTTCGACGGCCGCCGCAACCGGCACTACCGCGTCCGCGAGTTCCACCAGATCGCCGGCCGCGCGGGCCGCGCCGGGTTCGACACCGCCGGCACCGTCGTCGTGCAGGCCCCCGAGCACGAGGTGGAGAACGCGCGCCGCGTCGCCAAGGCCGGCGACGACCCCAAGAAGCTCAAGCGCGTCCAGCGCGTCAAGGCCCCCGAGGGGTTCGTCTCCTGGTCCCAGCAGACCATGGAGAAGCTGGTCGACGGCGAACCCGAGCAGCTCACGTCGCACTTCCGCGTCACCACCTCGATGCTGCTCAACGTCCTGCAGCGGCCCGGGAACCCCGTCGAGGCGATGCGGCACCTGCTGCTCGACAACCACGAACCCCACAAGAACCAGCTCAAGCACGTGCGCCGCGCCGTGGAGCTGTTCCGCGCGCTGCTGGACGCCGGGATCGTCGAACGGCTCGACGAACCCCTGCCCGACGGCCGCCAGGTCCGGCTCGTGGCCGACCTCCAGCTCGACTTCGCGCTCAACCAGCCGCTGTCGCCGTTCGCGCTCGCCGTCGTCGACGACCTCCTCGACCCGGAGTCGGTGACGTACGCGCTCGACGTCGTCTCCGTCATCGAGTCCACCCTCGACGACCCGATGAAGGTCCTGCTGGCCCAGAAGTCGAAGGCCAAGGGCGATGCGGTGCAGCGCATGAAGGCCGACGGCATCGAGTACACCGAGCGCATGGAGCTCCTCGAGGACGTCGAGTGGCCCATGCCGCTGGCCGAGGAACTGCGCGGCGCGTACGAGACGTACCGGGCGGGGAACCCCTGGGTCGGCGACTACGAGGTGCGGCCCAAGTCCGTCGTCCGCGACATGTACGAACGCGCCATGACGTTCGGCGACTACGTCCAGCACTACCAGCTCGCCCGTTCGGAGGGTCTGGTCCTGCGGTACCTGTCCGACGCGTACAAGGCGCTCAAGCAGACGGTCCCCGACGACGCCCGCACCGAGGAACTCACCGACGTCGTCGAGTGGCTCGGGGAAGTGGTGCGCCAGACCGACTCCTCGCTCCTGGCCGAGTGGGAGGCGCTGCGCGACGGGGTCGACGTCGAGGACGTGGAGAACGTCGTCGCCCCGCAGGAGGAGGAGACCCCGCCCGTCACGGCGAACGTCCGCGCGTTCCGGGTCCTGGTGCGCAACGCGGTGTTCCGGTTCGTCGAGCTGTGCGCCCTGGACCGGCCCGAGGCCCTCGCCGCCCTCGACGGTTCCCCCGACGAGGACACCTGGGCCGACCAGCTCGACGCCTACTACGACGAGCACGAGACGATCGGCACCGGCCCGGACGCCCGCGGTCCGCACCTGCTGCAGGTCGACGACGGGTCCGGGCCGGACGCCAAGGGGTCGCCGCGGAACTGGTACGTGCGCCAGGTCCTCGAGGACCCCGCCGGTGACCGGGACTGGGCGATCGTCGCCGAGGTCGACCTCGACGCCTCCGACGAGGCCGGTGCCGCGGTGCTGAGGGTCGCGGGGCTCCTGCAGCTCTGAGTGACTGTTTCAGATGTGGGTCTTGGTAGGGCATGCTGCTGAGGTGGCTGGCGATCGTGAGGCGTATCCCTCTGACCTCAGCGATGCGGAGTGGGAGCTCATCGAGCCGCTGCTACCCAAGCAGGGCCGGATGGGTAGACCGCGCCAAGACCTG
>NZ_PVZF01000017.1 GCF_003002055.1 Kineococcus rhizosphaerae | reverse complement strand
TCTCATTCCGAACCCGGAAGCTAAGCCCACCAGCGCCGATGGTACTGCTCGGGAGACTGGGTGGGAGAGTAGGTCACCGCCGGCCACTCACTCTTTGGTGAGAGCGTGTGGGGCGCACCCTGTTCGGGGTGCGCCCCACACGTGTTTACGGCGTACAACGCCACACGGGAAGGGCCGGCCCCCGCACGGGGACCGGCCCTTTCGTCGTCCCGGCCGGGTTCAGCCGGCCGGGCTCCAGCCCAGGTGCGGGGCGACGTGTTCCGCGACGGCGCTCAGCACGCGGCGGTGCACGTCGAGGGATCCTTCGGCCGGCAGCACGATGACCAGTCCGTCGGTCTCCGGCAGGGCCTCGTCGGCCAGGAGGCGTTCGACAATCGCGTCGGGGTCCCCGCTGAACACGGGGCTGAAGCGGACCGGGAACGGTGAGTCCCCCGTGGGCCGCCCGTCGGCGGTCATGCCGGACGTGTACCCCTCGATGAACTCCTGGTGGGCCTCGGCGTCGCGGGAGTCCAGGAACGGCAGCACGATGCGCCCTGCCGAGACGCGCGAGCTTCGACGACCGGAGTGCCCGGCGTCCGCGAAGGCCTTGCGGTAGCTGCGGATCTGGCGCGCCTGCACGACGTCGAAGGTTTCGCCGGTCTCCTCGGTGTTCAAGGTGGAGACCTGCAGGTCGAAACCCTGCTGACCGGCGCGGACGGCCGTCCCCTCGCTCCCGGCGCCGTACCAGAGGCGGTCGGCGAGGCCGGGGGCGTGCGGCGTCATCGTCAGGTCCCCACCGGCGGGGATGCCCATGTACTGCGCGGCGGCCTGGGCGACGGGTTCCCCTGCGATGGCTCGACGCAGGATCGCGATGCGGTGCTGGGCCTCGCCGGCGAAGCCGCGGTCGGAGGCGCCGTGGATCGGGTCCAACGTGGCGGCCAGCGGGGGGATCCCGTTGCTGAGACCCAGCTCCAGGCGGCCGCCGCTGAGGAGGTCGACGGTGGCTGCGTCCTCGGCCAGCCGCAGGGGGTCCTCGTACCGCATGGGGATCACACCGGTCCCGAGGGCGATCCGCCGCGTGACCTGGGAGGCCGCGGCGAAGAACGTCATGGGGGAGGACAGGAAGGGTTCGTGGTGCCGCACGCGGACCCAGGCCGAGTCGTAGCCGAGGTCCTCGGCGTGCTGGACGAGCGTGAGCCCGTCCCGCAGCGCCCCACCCGGCCCGTCGGAACCACCCTCGGCCACGAAGGTCAGGAACCCGAGCTCGAGCCGTCGGTCAGCCCCGTGCATCACGCCTCCAAAGTGTTTGTACCTTAAACTATAACCGACGTGACCTCACCTTGCGACCGGTGCTGGTGGGACACCCTGGCGCCAGGCTGTGGACGACAGCCGACGACCTCCGCGCGCTGCGGCTAGCCTCTGGCCCGTGGCGTTCGCAGTGACGACGGAGGAGCTGGGTGAGTCGGCGCGCTCCCTGCGCACGGACGGGGAGCACCAGCAGCGGTCCGAGCGCGCGCTGCGGGACGGTGCGAACCAGGCTCCGTCCTGGGCGGTCGGTCGTGCGTGTCGAGCCGTTCAGGCCTTCTTCGACACGATCGGGGACGCCTCCCAGCGGTCCGGGACGGGGCTCACCGGGCTCGGCGACCGACTGGGAGTCGCGGCCGGTGAGTACGACGACGTCGAGTACCGCCTGACACCCGGGTAGGCGGTGACGGCCATCCGGGTGCATTCCGGATCGACTCCCTTGATGGGTCCGACGTGCCGGCCGACATCCTCTCCGTGAGTGAAGGAGGCCCGGTGGGCCACGGTTCCCCGTCGGTGGCGCGAGTTCCCGTCCGCGGATCGCGCGTGCGCGGTCTGATGCACGGTCTGGCGGTCGGCGAAGTCCTCGGTGCAGGCGTCCTGCCGGTGGGCACGCTCCCGCACGGGGTCGCCACCCAGCTCGCCTGCTTCACGGCTGCCGCCAGCATCCGCACGTCGTTGCGCCGTTCCGTCAACGGCACGGCCGACGCCCGGGCGGACCTCCTCGAGGCCTACCTGCGCTGGGCCCGGACCTGGACCGCCGGCGCCAGCCGGGCCGCGTCCACCGCCTGGCTCGACGAGGTCCCGTTGCTGGCCCACGCGTCCGGCGACGCAGCGGACACCGTCCGCGGACTCGCGGTCACCGGAGCCGGGACGCGGAGGGACCCGGTGACGACGTCGGCCGGTTGGCACGCCCTGGCCCGTGCGCTGCCCCTGGCTGCGCAGGTCGGTCGCGACACGACGGCGGCCGTCGAGTTCGCCGTCGACTCCGCTGCCCTGACCCACGGCCCCCGCACCTTCGCCCCGACCGCACTGGCGGTCCTGGTCGCCGGCGCCGCGCTCGCGACGGGGGACGTGGGGCGCGCCGTCGCCGACGGGATCACCGAGGCGATCCTGCGGGGCGTCGACTTCGCGGCGGTCTCCGTCGTCGACGACGCCGTCCGGGCTGCGCGGGAGACCCCCGCCTCGCCCGTCGTCCTGCGGGCCGGTGCGCCGGACGACAGCGCGGCGGCGACGCTGTGGGGTGCGACCTACTGCGCCCTCAGCCACCCGCAGGGGACCGCGGCCGCGTTGGCGCTGGCGTCCGCCGCCCCGCACCCCACCGCGGTCTCCTGCGTGACCGGTGCCCTGCTCGGGGCGGCGAACGGCGACGACTCCCTCCCCCAGGCGGTGTTGACCCGGATCGATCTCGCCTACGTCGTCGAGCGGTTGTCCCGCGACCTGGCCCGGGACAACCGCGCCAACCCCGACGGCAGTTGGGGAGCGTCGGACGACCCCACCTGGCGCGTCCGCTACGGGGTCGACTGACCCGTCGTCACCGCTGCGGGGTGAAGACCGCCGCCACCTCGGGGATCGCCGCCACGTAGCCGTCGAGCAGTGCGCGCGCCACGGCGACGGAGTCGACCAGCGGGTGCAGCGCGAACGCGCGCAACGCCTCCGTGCGGTCGCCGTGCACGGCGGCGGCGATCGTGTGGCGTTCGACGGCCTTCACCTGCTGCATGAGCCCGAGCTGGTGCAGGTCCGGCGCCGGCGTCGACAGCGGGTGCACGCCGTTGGCGTCCACCGTGGTCGGGACCTCCACGACGGCGTCGTCCGGCAGGCCCGCGATCGTCCCGCCGTTGCGGACGTTGAGGATCATCGTGGAGCGTTCGTTGCGGCTGATCGCGGCCATGACCCCGAGCGCCACCCCCGCGTACCCCTGGTGTGCGGGGTCGAGCTCGGGCTGGTCGTGGTGCGCGGGCGCGCCCTGCTCACCGCCCTTGGCCTCGGCCATGTAGCTGGCGCTGCGGGCGGTGACGGTCTCGCGCCACAACCGCGCACCTCCGGACCCGGCGACGGCGAGCTTCTCCCAGAACTCGCCCTGGGTGGCCAGCAGGAACTCCCCGCGGGTCTGCTTCGCGGCCTTGATCGAGGCCACGGCCTCGCGGTGGGAGTAGTAGTAGTAGAGGTACTCGTTGGGTACGGTCCCCAGGGTCCGCAGCCAGTCGCGGCCGAACACCAGACCCTCCTCCAGGACGTCGAGGGCCGCGTCGTCGGCGAGCAGGCGGGGCAGGACGTCGGTCCCGTCGAACAGCAGCCGGCGCATCCAGCCGAGGTGGTTCAGCCCGACGTAGTCCATCTGCACGCGCGTGTGGTCCAGACCCAGCAGCCCGGCGATCCGGCGCCCGAGCCCGGAGGGGGTGTCGCAGATCCCCAGGACCCGGTCCCCGAGGACAGACTGCATCGCCTCCGTGATGATGCCGGCCGGGTTCGTGAAGTTCAGGAAGTACGCGTCGGGGGCGAGGTCGCGCACCTGGCGGGCGACGTCCACCATGAACGGCACGGTCCGCAACGCGTAGGCCAGGCCGCCGGGACCGGTCGTCTCCTGGCCCAGGACGTCGAGGTCCAAGGCGACGCGCTCGTCGCAGCACCGCCCGCGCAGACCCCCGATCCGGACGGCGGCGAAGACGAAGTGGCTGCCCTGCAACGCCTCCGGCAGCACCGTGGTCGGGACGAGCCGTGGTGCGTCGGGGAACTCGGCGGCGAGCTCGCGCAGGATGCCCACCATGCCCTCGAGCTTGGTGGAGTCCGTGTCGTAGAGGGCGACCTCCTCCACGCGGGGACTGCCCGTGTCGCGCAGCAGCGCCTGGTAGACGTAGGGGGTGCGGAAACCTCCGCCGCCGAGGATGCACAGCTTCATGCCCTGATCACCTTCCCGCCGGCTTCGCGGCAGAGGTCCGTCGTGGATTCCGGGGCACCGGCCGTCGTGACGAGGACGTCCACGTCGGACAGCGAGCACAACCGGTGGGAACCCTGGCCGGGGAACTTCGCCTCGGTGGCCAGGACGACGACCCGTTCGGCCGCCTCGATCATCGCCTGCTTCAGGGGGGTCTCGACCGCCATGTTGTCGACGACGCGACCGCCCGGTCTGACGCCCGTGCAGGACAGGAGCACCAGGTCGGCGTGCACCTGCTTCAGCGCCTGCTCGACCAGCGACCCGACGAGCGTCTGGTAGTTGCGTCGCAGGACGCCGCCCAGCAGCACGAGCCGGACGGTGTCGTCGTCGCGCAGCTCGTCGAGCACCGCCAGGTTGGAGGTGACGACGGTGACGTCGCGACCGCGCAGCCCGCGGGCCACGAGCGGGGTGGTGGTCCCGATGTCGAGCACCACGACGTCCCCGTCGGCGACGAGGTCGACGGCTTTCGCCGCCACCCGTGCCTTGAGGTCGAGGTTCCGGTCGCGTTCGACGGCGAAGGGCGACTCCTTGCCGTCGCCCGAGGCCGACGGGACCGGGGACGGGGACATGGCCCCGCCGTAGGTGCGCAAGATCTCACCGCCGCGGTCCAGGAACTCCAGGTCCCGCCGGATGGTCGACTCGCTGACCTGCAGCTGCGTGGCGAGGGAGCGCACGCTGGCCGCTCCGTCGGACTGCACGGCGACGAGGATCCGCCGGCGCCGCTCGCTCGAGATCACCCGACGACCGTAGCAACGTCGCGCAGACCTGACCAGAGTCGAGCACGAAACACGATCGTCACCGCGCAGACCCTTGCACACCCGCGCAGTCCGGCGGCATGCTCGCCTGCACCGGACGACTCGCTGGAGAGGGGTGGGGCTGACCGTGTCGGCTGATCTCGACGTGCTGCTGGGCGGTCGGCTGTTCTGCGACCTGGTGTTCTCCGGGTCCTCGCTGCCGCGGCCCGGGGCGGAGGTCTTCGCGGACGGTTTCGTGCTCAGCCCCGGAGGGACCGCCAACCGCGCCGTCGCCGCCGCCCGCCTCGGCGGGCGCACGGGCCTGTTCGCCGTCCTGGGCCGTGACGTCTTCGGCGACGAGGTCGCCCGTCTGCTGGCCCGCGAACCGCACCTGGACCTGACGTGGCTGCAACGCAGCGACACCGTGCGCACCGCCGTCACGGTCGCCGTCACCGACGAGCACGACCGCAGCTTCATCACCTACGAGGAGGACGGCACGGAGGTGCCGAGGACCTGGCCCGGTGAGCTGCCGACGGCCGCGACCTGCCACGTGGGCCTGGCGGCCGACCTGCCCGGCTGGGTGGCGACCCTGCGCGCGGCGGGCACCACGGTGTTCGGTGGCGTCGGCTGGGACCCCAGCCACGAGTGGTCGCCCACCGTCCTGGACCGGCTGGCGCAGGTCGACGTGTTCGTCCCGAACGAGGTCGAGGCCACCAGCTACACGCGCACCGACGACGCGCTCGCGGCGGCGAAGCTGCTCGCCGAGCGGGTCGGCACCGTCGTCGTCACGCGCGGTCCGCTCGGCAGCCTCGCGATCGACGCCACCGGCACCCTCGTCACCGAACCTGCCCCGGCCGTCCCCGTCGTCGACCCGACGGGGGCCGGGGACGTGTTCGTGGCGGGGTTGATGACCGCCACCCGGCTGAGCTGGGACCTGCGGAACCGGCTGCGGTTCGCGGGCCTCGTCGCCAGCCTGTCCGTCCGGGGGCTGGGGGGCGCCGCGAGCGCGCCCGGCCCCGCGGACGTGCTGCGGTTCCTGGAGGACTCCGGGCCGCGCGAGGGGTACGACGACATCCACGACTGGGCGCTGGACGCGACCCGGGATCAGGAGGAGCAGTGAACGCACGGTTCCGCACGGCCCGACGCACGGTGCTGGCCGGGTTCGCCGCGGGTGGTCTCGCGGCGTGCACGCCGGGATCGTCGGGCAGCAGCAGCTCGCAGTCGACGAGTTCGCAACCCGTCTCGACCGACATCGCCTCCCTCGGGGACATCACCCTCACGGTGTGGGACCAGAACCTCGACGAGGGCATCGACGCGGCGCAGAAGAAGCTCAACGACCAGTTCACCGCGAAGTACCCGAACGTGAAGGTCAACCGCGTGGCCCGCTCCTTCGCGGACCTGAAGACGACGCTGAAGCTCGCGCTGTCCGGTGACGACGCCCCCGACGTCGTGCAGGCCAACCAGGGCTACCCCGACATGGGCGCGTTCGTGCAGGCGAAGCTGCTGCAGCCCGTCGACCCGTGGGACGACCTCTACGGGTGGACGAAGAACTTCCCCACCGACCTGCTCAGCCTGAACTCCTTCAGCCCCGACGGGAAGACCTGGCGCACGGGGAACCTGTACGGCATCTCGGCGACGGGGGAGATCGTCGGCCTGTTCTACAACAAGAAGCTGCTGGCACAGCTGGGGCTTACCGCACCGACGACCATGGAGGAGTTCGAGGCTTCGCTGCCGACCATCGCCGCGGCGGGGCAGCTCCCGATCCAGTACGGCGACGCCGACAAGAGCGCCGGCATCCACGTCTTCGGTGCCCTGCTGTCCGCCGTCGCCGGCGAGAAGGCCGCCAGCGACCTCGTCTCCAGCGCGGGCGGGAAGTGGACCGACCCCGACGTCGTGTCCGCGGCGACGACGCTGCGGGAGTGGGCGACGAAGGAGTACCTGCCCGACGGGCACAACGGCATCGGCAAGGACGAGGCCGTCGCCCGGTTCGGCCAGGGCCAGGGCGTCTACATGTTCAACGGGACGTGGTACCTGGCGACGCTGCAGGAGGCCCTGGGCACCGACGTGGGGTTCGCCGCGCTCGCGGGGGTCGACCGGAAACCGGAGACCCTGGGCGGTGTGGGCCTGGCGTGGGCGCTGACGTCCAGGACCGCGAACGCCAACGCCGCCGCGGCGTACGTCGACTTCGTGACCAACGCGGCCGCCAGCCAGGTCCTCGTCGACACCGGCAACCTGCCCGTGGTGTTCCCCGACGGGTACCAGGCGCCCACGGGGACCCTGGCCGGGGACGTCGCGACCAGCTGGGACGGCGTCAGCCAGAACGGTGGCCTCGTGCCGTACCTCGACTACGCCACCCCCACGTTCTACGACACCCTCTCCGGTGCCGTGCAGCAGCTCACCGGTGGGCAGGCCGACCCGCAGCAGTTCACGCAGACGCTGCAGAGCGACTACGAGTCGTTCCAGAAGGACCGCTGAGCTCGTGGCGGTCCTGACCCGGACGCGCCGCCAGGCCCGTACCCCTGCCGGTCGCGGCCCTCGTCCGCGGCGGCAGTGGAAGGCGTACCTGTACCTGGCACCCGCGCTGCTGGTGCTCGGCGTCTTCCTGCTCTACCCGCTGGGGCAGAGCGTGTGGATCTCGTTCTTCCACTGGGACGGGCTGACGCTCGCGACGTGGGCGGGGACGGAGAACTACGTCGACATCGTCACCGACCCGCGCACCCGTGCGGCCTTCGGGCACGCGGTCGTCCTCATCGCCTTCTTCTCGGTGCTGCCCGTGGTGTTCGGGCTGCTGCTGACGGCCGTCATGGGCCGGGCCGCCCGCATGCGCGGGCTGGGGTTCTTCCGCACGGTGATCTTCCTGCCCCAGGTCGTGGCGTCCGTCGTGGTCGCGACGTCGTGGCTGGCGATCTACGCCCCCGACGGGTTGCTGAACCAGCTGCTGCGCGCGGTCGGGCTGGGGGTCGCGACGCGGTCGTGGCTGGGGGACTTCGGGACGGCGCTGCCGGCCGTCGGTCTCGTCGGGAGCTGGGTGGGGACGGGGTTGTGCCTCGTGCTGTTCCTCACCGGCGCCGCCCAGATCGACCGGGAGCTGTACGAGGCCGCCCGGCTGGAGGGCGCCGGGCTGTTCCGGGAGTTCTTCGCCGTGACGCTGCCGGGGTTGCGGGGTCAGGTCGCCGTGGCCCTGACCCTGACGGTCGTCGCCGCGCTCAAGACGTTCGACCTGGTCTACGTGACCACGAAGGGCGGCCCCGGGGACGCGACGAGCGTGCCGGCGCTGCTGGCCTACGAGCGCGCGTTCCAGACGAACCAGGTCGGGTCGGCGTGCGCGATCGGGATCACGCTGGCCGTGCTGATCCTGCTGGTGTCGCTGCTGATCTCCCGGGTCCAGCCGCGCGAGGAGGACTGACGTGCGCATCGGTCGCGTCGAGACGACGCTGAACTACGTGCTGCTGGCGGTGTTCGCCGTCGGTGCGCTCGTCCCGCTCGTCGGGGTGCTCCTGTCGGCGGTCACGCCCGAGGGTGAGCTGCGGGTCGGGTTCGACCTGCCGTCGCGGATCTCGCCGGAGAACTTCGCGTCGGCGTGGCAGGAGGGCGGGTTCTCCCGCTACATGGTGAACAGCGTGCTCGTCGCCGTCGGCGTCGTGCTGCTGACGGGCCTGCTGTCCACGCTCGCGGGGTACGCGTTCGCGACCATGCGCTTCCCGGGCCGCACGGTCCTGTTCTACGTGACCCTGCTCGGGCTCATGCTGCCCGTGGAGTCGTTCGTCATCCCGCTCTACTACGACCTGCGCGGCTGGGGGCTCACCGACACCTACTGGGCGCTGCTGTTCCCGCAGACGGCGCAGTCGCTCGCGTTCGGCACCTTCTGGATGCGCAACTACTTCCTGTCCTACCCCGCCAGCGTGCTCGAGGCCGCGCGGATGGACGGCGCCACCGACCGCGCCGTGCTGTGGCGGGTGCTCGTACCGAGCGCGCGCCCCGCCCTGGCGACCATGGGGCTGCTCATCGCCATGTGGACGTGGAACGAGTTCCTGCTGCCGCTCGTCATGGTCACCGGCGAGACGTGGCGGACGGCACCTCTCGGGCTGGCGTTCTTCCAGGGTCAACACACGACGCAGACCCAGCTCCTCGCCGCGGCCGCGACGATCGTGGCGGTGCCCATCGTGCTGCTCTACCTGTTCGGGCAACGCAGGTTCATCGCCGGGATGCTGTCGGGGGCGGTCAAGGGGTGAGGATCGCGATCGGCGGGATCGCCCTGGAGGCCAGCACGTTCTGCCCGCACCGCACGACCCTGGCGGAGTTCCACGTCGTGCGCGGCGACGAGCTGCTCGCCCGCTACGACTGGCTGAGGGACGACTGGGCCGCCGACGTGGAGTGGATCCCGCTCGTGCACGCTTACGCGACGCCCGGCGGTCCCGCGCTCCCCGAGGCGTACGACGCGCTGGAGGCCGAACTCCTCGACGGTCTGGCGGGACCCTTCGACGGGGTGCTGCTCGACGTCCACGGCGCGATGTCCGTGGTGGGCCGCGAGGACGTCGAAGGCGCGCTGGCCCGCCGGGTCCGGGGCGTCGTCGGTGCGAGGACCCTCGTGTCGGCCTCCACGGACCTGCACGGCAACGTCTCGCGGGACCTCGCCGAGGCCGTCGACCTCGTCACCTGCTACCGGACGGCCCCCCACGAGGACGAGGCGGAGACGCGGCGGCGGGCGGCCCGCAACCTCGTCGCGCGGTTGCGGCACGGTGGACGTCCGCTGAAGGCGTGGGTGCAGGTCCCCGTCCTGCTGCCGGGGGAACGCACCAGCACCCGCGTCGACCCGGCGCGGCGGATCTACGCGCAGGTCCCCGGGGCCGAGGCGCTCGACGGGGTCCTCGACGCGGCCGTCTGGGTCGGGTACGCCTGGGCCGACGAACCCCGGTGCCGGGCAGCCGTCGTCGTCACGGGCGACGACGCGGACGTCATCGTCCGCGAGGCCGGGCGGCTGGCCCGCAGCTACTGGGACGCGCGGGAGGAGTTCGCGCTCGCCGCGCCCGCGGGGACGCTGACGGAGGTGCTGCACGAGGCCCTCGACAGTCCCGCCCGCCCGTTCTACGTCAGCGACTCCGGGGACAACCCGACCGCCGGCGGCGCGGGGGACTCGTCCTTCGCGCTGCGGACCCTGCTGGCCGACGAGCGGCTGCGCGCGAGCGGGGCGTCCGTGGTGCTGGCCGCGATCGCGGACCCCGTCGCGGCGCGGGTCTGCGGCGCCGCGGGCGTGGGCGCGCAGGTGTCGCTGGACCTCGGCGGTCACGTCGACGCGTGCGCGGACCCGCTGGCGGTCACCGGGACGGTGACGGCGCTCGACGCGGGGAACGCGGTGGTGCGGATCGCGAACGTCAGCGTGGTCGTCACCGACCGCCGGACGCCCTTCCACCACGAGGCCGACTTCACCGCCCTCGGGCTCGACGTCCGGGACGGCACGGACGTGGTGGTGGTGAAGATCGGGTACCTCGAACCGGAGCTGTTCGCGATGGCCGCCGACTGGCGGCTCGCGCTGACCCCCGGAGGGGTCGACCAGGACCTGCTGCGCCTGGGGCACCGGAACCTGGGAGGTCCCGTGTTCCCGTTCGCGCAGCCGGCCCCGCCCGACCTCACCCCGGAGGTCGTCGCGTGAGGGTCGGTACGTGAGCCTCAGCGGATGAAGAGCATCTCCTGGTAGGTCGCCAGCGGCCACAGGTCGTCGGCCACGACGGTCTCGAGCTCGTCGGCCGCGGTGCGCACCGCGGCCATGGCCGGCAGCAGCACGTCCCGGGCGTACGCCGGGCCGTGACCGGACGGTGCGAACGTCGCCGCCTTGAGGGTCGCCACGGCGTCGCGCAGCGCGGCGATCGGGGCGGAGACCTGCTCCAGCAGCGTCGTGTCCGCCTCGACGCCCGCGGCCTTCAGCGCGGCCACGTTCTGCGCGAGCTGGGTCTGGTAGCGGATCGCGGCGGGCAGGATGCTCGTAGCTGCCATCTCGATGGCCAGCTTCGCCTCGACGGCGATGCTCAGCTCGTACTGCTCGACGGCGATCTCGTAGCGGGAGTGCAGCTCCCGCTCGGAGAAGACGCCGTACGTGCTGAACAGCTCGACCGCTTCCGGGCTGGTGAGCTCGGCCAGCGCGTCGACCGTCGTGCGCAGGTTCCTCAGCCCGCGCGCCTCGGCCTCGACCTGCCACTCCTCGGAGTAGCCGTCACCGTTGAACACGGCGGCGCCGTGGTCGGTGATGATCTGCTCGAGGACCTTCTGGACGGCGTGGTGGAACTCGGCGCCGTCGGCGAGCCGGGTCTCGAGCTGGGTCGCGATGAAGTCCAGGGCCTCGGTGACGATCGTGTTGATCGTGTAGACGGGCGCCGCGATCGACTGCATCGACCCCGGTGCGCGGAACTCGAAGCGGTTGCCCGTGAAGGCGAAGGGGCTCGTGCGGTTGCGGTCGCCCGGGTCGGTCGGCAGCACCGGCAGGGTGTCGACGCCGATCGTCATGGTGCCGCCCTCCTTCGAGGAGGTCGCACCGCCCTTGGCGATCTGGTCGAACACGTCGGTGAGCTGGTCACCGAGGAACATCGAGATGATCGCCGGCGGCGCCTCGTTCGCTCCGAGCCGGTGGTCGTTGGAGGCCGAGGCCACCGAGGCGCGCAGCAGCCCGCCGTACCGGTGGACCGCGCGGATGATGGCCGCGCAGAACACGAGGAACTGGGCGTTCTCGTGCGGGGTCTTCCCGGGCAGCAGCAGGTTGCCGACCGTCGAGGAGCCGAACGAGAAGTTCACGTGCTTGCCCGAGCCGTTGACCCCGGCGAACGGCTTCTCGTGGAACAGCAGCTCCATGCCGTGCTCGCGGGCGACGCGCTTCATGGTGACCATGAGCAGCTGCTGGTGGTCGGCGGCGAGGTTCGAGCGCTCGAACATCGGCGCGATCTCGAACTGACCGGGGGCGACCTCGTTGTGCCGGGTTTTGGCGGGGATGCCGACCTTGAACAGCTCGCGCTCGGCGTGGAGCATGAACGCCAGGACGCGGTCGGGGATCGCGCCGAAGTAGTGGTCGTCGAACTCCTGGCCCTTGGGCGGCTTGGCCCCGAACAGCGTGCGGCCGGCGTTGAGCAGGTCCGGGCGCGAGAGGAAGAAGTGCCGGTCGATGAGGAAGTACTCCTGCTCGGGCCCGGCGTAGGACACGATGGTGCCCGGGTCCTCGTGGCCGAACAGCTTCAGCACGCGCGCGGCCTGGGTGGCCATGGCCTGCTGGGACCGCAGCAGCGGGGTCTTGTGGTCGAGCGCCTCGCCCGTCATCGAGACGAACACCGTCGGGATGCACAGCGTCTTGCCGTTGGGGTTGTCGAGCACGTAGGCGGGGCTGGTGACGTCCCAGCCGGTGTAGCCGCGAGCCTCGAACGTGGAGCGCAGACCGCCGTTGGGGAAGCTGGAGGCGTCGGGTTCGCCCTGGACGAGGGTCTTGCCGGCGAACTCGGCGATGGAACCGCCGTCCTCGTCGGGTTCGAAGAAGCTGTCGTGCTTCTCGGCGCTGGAGTGCGTGAGGGGGTAGAAGACGTGCGCGTAGTGGGTCGCGCCCATCTCCAGCGCCCAGTCCTTCATGACGGACGCAACGGCGTCGGCCACGGTGGGGTCCAGCGGCTGCTGCTTCTCGATGGTGGCGACGACCGACGTGTAGACGGCCTTGGGCAGCCGCTTCTTCATGACGGCCTTGCTGAAGACGTTCCGGCCGAAGACCTCACCGGGGGCCTCGGCCGGGGTGAAGGTGGGGTGCGGGGCCTCGAAGGCGATGACCGCGTCGATCGCCTGCAGGCGTGCTGCGCTGCCGCTCATGTCGTCCTCCGGGGGCTCGTCACCGGCGCGGACCACGTGGCCGCACGTCGAGGTGACCGTAGGGGAGGCGACCACGCCGGACGTTACGCCTTTGTTTCCAGCGTGTTTCGCGCCCCCGGGTGGTCCCGGGGGCGCCTCGCACGTCGCGCTCAGGTGTTCACGGGACGAGGATGGCCCGTCCCCGCACCCGCCCGCCGTCGAGGTCGTCGATCGCCGTCTGGACGTCGTCGAGCGCGTACTTCGCCGTGTGCAGCGTCACCAGCCCGCGCGCCGCGAGGGCCATGAGCTCGGTGAGGTCGTTGTAGGAGCCGACGAGGTTGCCGATGAAGTTGATCTCGGCCGAGATGATGTCGATCGTGGGGACGTCGATGTTCTCGCCGTACCCGACGACGTGGTAGTCGCCCGCCTGGCGCAGCATCCTCACGCCCTGGGACGTGGACCCGCCCTCGCCGACGAAGTCGACGACGACCTCCGCCCCGAGCCCGCCGGTGAGCTCGAGCACCTGCTCGACCTGGGACCCGTCGGCGACGACCGCGTGGTGCGCGCCGATCTCCAGGGCGAGCTTCACGGCGTCGGGGTTGCGGTCGACGACGACGATCTCGGCGGCCGTCATCGCCGCGAGGACCTGGATCCCGATGTGCCCGAGACCACCGGCGCCGATGACGACGACGCGGTCCACGGGGCGCAGCCGCCGGGCCGCCTTGGCGCACGCGTGGTACGCCGTGAGGCCCGCGTCGGCCAGGGCCGCGACGTCGGCCGGTTCCAGCGCGTCGTCGATCTTCACGACGCTGCGCGCCGACGTCTTGAGGAACTCCGCGTACCCGCCGTCGCTGTCGATGCCGGGGAACACCTTGTCCACGCAGTGCACGTCGTCTCCCGAGCGGCACGCCCGGCACAGGCCGCACGTGATGTTCGGGTGCAGGATCACCTTGTCGCCCTCGGCGACGTTCGTGACGGCCGACCCGACCGCCGTGACCCAGCCGGCGTTCTCGTGGCCGATCGTGTACGGCAGGGTGACGCCGGACTTCTCGGCCCACTGGCCCTCGAGGATGTGCAGGTCGGTGCGGCACACCCCGGCGCCGCCGATCCTCACGACGACGTCGAACGGGCCCGTCACCTCGGGGACGGGGACCTCGGTGAGTTCGAGGTTCCGGTGGTACCCGACGACGCGGACGGCGCGCATGGTGCTCACGAGTTCTCCCTGGTCACGAAGAGGGGCAGCAGCGGGTGGTCTCCGCGGAGGTCGCTCGCCTCGGCACCCTCGGGGCGGAACGTCTGGTCCTGCTCCGACCCGGGGTAGCGGGTCGCGAGCAGGCCGCGGCAGAAGTGGGCGTTCCCGTCGATCGAGATGCGGGTCGAGCGGGCCCGGCGCAGGCGCAGCGGCACCTCCTCGCGCGGGTAGGGGTTCCCGTGGTCGTCGACGAGGACCACGGCGCCCGGGTCGGTGGAGATCCCCAGCGCGACGCGGCGGCGCAGCAGGGCCGTCGTCGTGCGCTCGTCGCGCAGGTCGGCCAGCGTCACGTCGCCGATCTCCGACTCGCGCAGGGTGTCGTCGGCGCGCAGCAGCGTCGTCAGTGCCCGCTCCATCGCCGCCGTGTGGGCCTTGCGGCGGAACGTGAGCCGGAGCTCGTCGAGGTCCTGCTCGGCCTCGTGCCGGAACGTCCCGCGGTACCCGGCGTCGGCCGCGAGCCCGGCGTTGATGAGGTCGGAGTCGTGGTGGTCGTCGAGCTCGACGACGACCCGCTCGGTCCAGAACAGGTCCGTCAGGGCGTCCTTGCTGTCCGAGGCCATGAGGTAGGCGAAGTTCGGCGAGCAGAACGAGGTGGGCAGGCGCAGGTGCACCGTCACGGTGGCCCCCTCGACGTCCAGCGAGCGGACGAACCCCAGGTCGGTGATGGGTTCGTCGAGCTCGGGGTCGAGGACCACGGACAGCGCGTCCAGGCACTCCCGGTGGCGGTCGACTACGGTGATCGTCATCAGGCCACCGACACCGCTTCGCGCTCGGCCTCCGCGGGCGGGTTCGCCACCTGCAGCTCCTCGGGGACCGGGATGTCGTAGACCGCGGCGGCGTTCAGGCCGAGGATCTTCTTCTTCTGGTCCACGGTGAGCGGCGCGTACTCGCTCATGTCCTCGGGGATCTGGAAGTCCACGAACGTCTCGACGAGCCACTTGGGCGTCCACAGCGCGTAGTCGCTGGAGAAGAAGATCCGGTTCTCGTCGAGCCAGTACAGGAGTTCGCCGATGATCTGGGCGAAGTAGCGCGGGCGTGTGTGCATGAACGGGATCGCGACGGCCAGGCCCGCGTAGACGTTGGGTTCCTGGGTGGCGATCCAGCAGAAGTCCTCCAGGCGCGGCAGGCCGCAGTGCTCGACGACGAAGTTCAGGTCGGTGAAGTCGGTCGCGACGTGGTCCACGTCGGCGACGTCGAACGCGTCGCGGTCCAGGGGGCGGATCGTCGGGCCCTTGTGGACGTGGATGTTCTTGATGCCGACCTCTCGGGCGACCTCGAGGTACCGGTACGTCCACGGGTCGGAGAGCTTGTACCCGCGGGAGTCGCCGTGCCAGTCGGCGGTGTAGAGCTTGACGCCCTTCAGGCCCATCTCCTCGGCGTCCTGCCGCAGCCGGTCCAGGCCGCGTTCGCCGTCGCGGGGGTCGAAGTAGTGGTTGTACGTCAGCTTGTCCGGGTTCGCCCGGGTCAGCGCCAGCGCCTCCTGGGTCTGCCCGAAACCGGTCTTGTAGAACTCCCCGAGCCGGGCCGGCTGGAAGATCGCGTGGTCGGCGTACCCGAGCTCGAAGACGTCGCGCATCAGGCGCTCACCGCCCTGGTACAGGTACTCCTCGTAGGACCACAGCTCCGAGGCCGGGCTCAGGTTGCGGTGGTAGTCGTAGAAGCAGTCGATGAACTGCTTGCCGTGGATGGTGCGCTGGTTCTCCACGCGGGCGTCCCACAGGGCGATGTGGGCGTCGACGATGAAGTACTTCTCGCCGTCCTTGGTGTACATGGTGCTGCTCTCCATCTCCGGTGACGGGGCTTGCCTGGCTCGACGGTAGGTGGCCCCCGGAGTCCCGGGAACGGCCGAGGTGTCTCACTTTGAGACGGCGGGGTCTGGGCGGGGCCGGGCTCGGCCTCTACCGTGGAGTCACCACGGAGGGAGTGGACGTGAGCGACGAGGCTGCGCGGAGGCAGGACCCGCACCCGCTGCGCGCGGGTGTGCAGGTCGGGGACCGCCTCCTCGCCTCCTGGCGGCGCAGCACCGAGTACGGCGTGCTCACCGAAGCCGTCGAGCCGGTCTTCTCCGGCACGTGGGAGCAGGAGTCGCTGTTCTTCGAGTGCGGCCGCGAGGTGCTCACCGACCTGCACCGCACGCTCGTCGACGAACCCGTGAGCCTCATGCTCACCGACGCCGAGGGCCTCGTGCTCAACCGGCTGTCCGGGGATACGTCGCTGCTGCGCAGCCTCGACGCCGTGCACCTCGCCCCCGGCTTCGCGTTCTCCGAGCGCGAGGCCGGCACCAGCGGTCTCGGACTGGCGCTGGCCGACCGCCTGCCGTCGGTCGTGCGCGCCGACGAGCACTACTCCACGAGCCTGGCCGGGTACACATGCGCGGCCGTCCCCGTGCTCGACCCGATCAGCGGCCGGCTCGAGGGCAGCGTCAACATCACGACGTGGGCCGAGCAGCCCGGCAAGCTCCTGCTGGCCCTCGCCCAGTCCGCGGCGGGCGCCACGTCGGCGCTCATGCTGGCGCGCGCCCGGGGCCGCTCACCGCGGCCGGCGCCGCGCGGTGAGGTCTTCCACGTGCAGAGGGGGACCCTCGAACCGGGCAGCGGCACCGTGCGGGGCCTGTCGGCCCCGTGGCGGGAGGCGCTGCAGCGCAGCGAGGACGCCGTCCGGGACGGTCGCGTGGTGCTGGCCGTGGGGGAGCGGGGGGCGGGGCGCTCGACCCTGCTGGCCCAGGCCGTGCGCCGCGCCCGGCCCCGGGACCGGATCCTGTCCGCGAGCCCGCCCGCCCCGCAGGACCTCGACGCGTGGCTCGCGCTGTGGTCCCCGGAGCTGGCCAAGGCCGACACGGCGGTCGTCGTGTGCGAGGTGGACACGCTGCCGGCGCGGGCGGCGGCCGAGCTGGCGTCCCTCGTCGTCGTGGCGCGCGGCGCGCGGCCGGGACTGCCCGTCGTGCTCACCGCCGAGGACCTCGCCGAGGTACCGGGACCGCTCGCCGCGCTCGTCGACACCGTCGTCCCGGTGCCGCCGCTGCGCGAGCGCCCCGCCGACGTCCTGCCGCTGGCCCAGCACGTGGTCCGCCAGACCCGCGGCCGCGACCTGGACATCACCCCCGCCGCGGCCCGGGCGCTCGAGACGTGCCCGTGGCCGGGCAACGTCGACCAGCTGCACCGCGTGCTGCGCCGCGCGGCCCTGCAGGCGGACACCATCGACCTGCGGCACCTGCCGTCGGAGGTGTTCAGCGGGTCCGGGCACCGGTTGTCGCGGATCGAGTCCGTCGAGCGCGACGAGATCGTGCGCGTGCTGACGACGCCGGGGACGAGCGTGAAGCAGGCCGCGGTCGAGCTCGGGATGAGCCGGGCGACGATCTACCGCAAGGTCGCGCAGTACGACCTGCGGATCCCGCGCTAGCCCGCGAGCAGCCGGTCCACCCCGGCGGCGAGGGTCTCCACGAGACGCGGGTCGGCTCGTTCGTGCGGTCGCTCGGAGTCGAGGAAGGCCCGCAGCCGGGTGAGCACGTCGTGGACCCGCGGCCCGGGGGACCGCAGGCCCCAGGACGTGATCTCGGCGACGAGGTCGTCGGCCGACACCCGGGCCAGCTCGTACCGACCGTTCACCGCGAGCGCCAGTCGTCCGTCGGTGTGCTGCAGGACGAGCGGCACGACGTCGTAGGCCGGTGCCAGCCGTGCGCTGCCGTCGCGGGGGTGCAGGACACCCAGGTTCTTGGCGTGCAGGTCGAGGTTCCCGACGCCGACCGTGAGGACCAGCAGGTCGGCCAGTCGTCGCAGCGACTCGGCGTCCCCCTGACGGCGGAACACGTCGGCCGTGCGACGCAGGCTGACGCGGCCGCCGATCTCCTGGTACTTCTCGTCCCCGGACGCGCCGAGGACCTGGTTCACGTCCTCCTGGTGGATCCGCTGCGGGACCGGGGTTCCGGGCTCGCGGTCGAAGCGTTCGACGAACAGGGCCGGGACCCCGTCGTGCTCCTCGATCCACGACGCGTACGGCGCCAGCCCCAGGGCTCGCGCTGCCCGCAGGCCGAACTCCTCGTCGAAGATCAGCGTGGGGTACCCCTCGGGGACCGGCTTGACGATGTGCGTGGAGGGGAAGCCGTCGTGCACGCGGTGCCACCGGTCGTCCAGCCGCGCCAGCACGATCTTGTCCTGCACCCCGGCCAGGGACGTCCGGCCGGACAGCGGGGAGTTGCCGAGCGGAGCCGAGCGCGCGGCGCGGAGCAGTTCCGCCACACCCGGCTCGGTCAGGGGTTCGGCACGGGGCACCCGCGGTTCGCCCGGGGCTCCTTCGTCCCAGATCTGCAGCGCGCCGGCGACGTCGCGGCCGTAGTGCCGGAGCAGGCCGAGGACGTCGCTCTCGGCGACCCCCGCCGTGCTGGCGAGCCGGGACCGCAGCCTGCCTTCGGGCAGCAGTTCGGCGAAGAAGTTGCGCCGGCGGGCGGCCCGGGATCGTGCGGGGACGGGATCGAGCGGAACGGCCTCGGAGAGGACGGTGCTGCCCAGGTCGAAGGTGTCGAACACCGACGGGTCGACCCGCAGGTCGAAGGTGCGGGAGTCGCCGACCAGGTGGCCCACGAGGGTCCCGTACAGCTCGACCCGGAGGTCACCCACCCTGGACGCTCCCGTCGGGGACGTCTATCTCGAGGGAGAGGGTGACCCCGGTCGCCCGCAGGACCTGGAAGAGCCGTTCGGTGAACAGGCCGGGTTTGCCCTGCTCCAGTTCCCAGATCCACTTCTGGCCCACGCCGATCTCGGCTGCGAGCTCGCGCTGGGACTTGCCGCTGAGCATCCGTCCCTGCGCGAGCAACCGCCCGAGAGCCTCCGGGCTGCGGACTTCACCTCGTCGTCGCACGGTACCTCCTGACGTCGATCCTGACGTCAAGAGTGGATGACATCGAAATCGACGTCAAGAGCGCCGTGGTCCTCTGCGGGTGGAGGACCCGGGTCCGTGGGAGCCTGGGAGGGAACTGAACGCCCGACCTGGGAGGTACCCGCCGTGGCCGGTGGACTCGTGGCCCTGCTGGACGACGTGGCCCTCATCGCCCGTGCGGCGGCCGCCTCGGTGGACGACGTCGGCGCCGCCGCGGCGAAGGCCAGCGTGAAGGCCGCGGGGGTCGTCGTCGACGACACCGCCGTGACGCCGCAGTACGTGCGCGGCCTCACCCCCGACCGGGAACTGCCGATCGTGCGGCGGATCGCCGTCGGGTCGCTGCGCAACAAGCTGCTGATCATCCTCCCGGTGATCCTCGTCCTCAGCCAGTTCGCCGACTTCCTGCTGACCCCGCTGCTCATGCTCGGCGGTGCGTACCTGTCCTTCGAGGGCGCCGAGAAGGTCTGGGGCCGGATCAGGGGTCACGGCCACGCCGAGGATGAGGGTCCCAAGGACGAGAAGACCGTCGTCTCCGGAGCGATCCGCACCGACCTCATCCTGTCCGCCGAGATCATGGTCATCTCCCTCAACGAGGTCGCCGCCGAGCCGTTCTGGACGCGGCTGGTCGTCCTCGTCGTCGTGGGCGTCCTCATCACCGTCCTCGTCTACGGCGTCGTCGGGCTCATCGTGAAGATGGACGACGTCGGCCTGAAGCTCGCCGAACGCGGGTCGGCCGCGCGGGTGCGCTTCGGGCGCGGGCTGGTCGCCTTCATGCCGAAGCTGCTGACGTTCCTGACCGTCGTGGGGACGGCCGCGATGCTGTGGGTCGGCGGGCACATCCTGCTCGTCGGGACCGACGAGCTCGGGTTCCACCCGCCGTACGCGTTCGTGCACCACCTGGAGGAGGCCGTGCACGGCGTGCCCGGGCTCGGGTGGCTCGTGAACACGCTGTGCAGCGCGGTGGTCGGCCTCGTGGTCGGTGCGCTCATCGTGCTGGTGGTGAACCTCACCGTCCACCGGCGCGCGCGGCACTGAGCCGATCGGCTGGTCCGGTGCCGATCGGCGGTCGGCCCCTCCCGCCGCCGGGGAGACTGCGGCGGTGGTGATCGACGGCTGGGGCGACCGCGTCGAGCAGACGTGCGGTTGGTGCCGCCGGCCCTTGCCGCCCCAGTGCTGGCTCGGCCGCTTCTGCAGCCGCGCGCACGCCGCCGCTGCCAGTACCTCCGGTGTCGTGCGCAGCCCGGCCGCCGCCCCCGCACCACCGAGCCGCTGCGCTTCACCGCGGTCTGCTGGTGGTGCGGCGGGACCTACCCGACCACCACCCGATGGTCCCGGTACTGCAACGACACCCACAGCGGCGCCGCGGCGAAGGCCCGCCGCAAGCGCCGCGTGCGCGCGGGCCAGGCGCGCCTGCGGGCCGGGGCACCGCCCTGTCCGCGACCGGACAAGTACGCCTACCCCTCGATCGACGTCGCCGTCGCGGTCGCCCGGGGCATGCGCGAGAACGGTCTCCTCGACGACCACCCGTTGCGGGCCTACTGGTGCGTGTGCGGCCAGACCCACGTCGGGCGGCTCGACGAGGACCTCGAGCGGCGGCTGTCGGCGCCCCTGGACCCCGTGCTGCGCCGCGAGCGGGGTCTGGACCCACCGTCCGATTGATCTCCGTGCGGCAGTGGTTGACTCCACCGCATGGCCGACGACGTCCGCACCCCTTGGCTGTCCGACCTCGTCTGCGCCGTGAGCGCGCCGACCCAGGTGTGGTGCGGCCCCGACGGGGAGGTCGACGGCACCCGCGGGGTCGAGGGGTTCTGGCACGGCGACGTGCGGGTCGTCCGCTCGGCCGTCCTCACGGTGGACGCAGAACGCGTCACGCCCGTGCTCGTCGCCCCCGACGGCGCGGCCGGGATCCTCACCGTCGGGGTGGCGCGCAACCTCGCCGACGCGCACCCCGACCCCACCGTCCGCGTGCAGCGGCGGCGCACGGTGACGCCGGGGGTGGGCCGCGAGGACCTGCTCGTCACGGCGACGGTCCCGACGGCGTGCACCCTGCGCGTGGAGATCACGAGCGACCTCGCGCCGATGGACGCGGTGCGCGGCGGTCGGCCCACCGAACCCCTCGCGCCCGCCGAGGACGGGTCCTGGGCCGCGGACGGGGTGAGCGCCGCCGTGGTCGCCGACGGGGTGTCCGTGACGGGGGCGGCGGTCGTGCTGACGTGGCGCGTCGAGGTGTCCCCGCGGAACCCGTGGCGCGGTGCGTGGGAGGTCCGCGCCGAGGACGCCCACGCCGTGGTCGCGGCCCCGCCGTCCCGCGCCGACCGGTCCTCCCGCGTGCCCGCCGGAACCTTCGACGTGCGGCTGACGCGGTGGGTCGCGCGGGCGCTCGCCGACCTCGACGGGTTGCGGATGACGCACCCGGCCCGCCCGGACGACGTGTTCGTGGCCGCCGGCGCGCCCTGGTACCTGACGCTCTTCGGGCGGGACGCGCTGTGGACGGCGCGGATGCTGCTGCCCCTGGGGTGGGAGCTCGCGGCGTCCACGCTGCGGGTGCTCGCCGCGTTCCAGGGGGTGCGGCACGACCCGGCGACGGGCGAGGAACCGGGCAAGGTCCTGCACGAGGTGCGCCGCGCCGCCGCGCAGCACGGCGGGTCGATGGCGTTGCCGCCCGTGTACTTCGGGACGGTCGACGCCACGTCGCTGTGGGTCTGCCTGCTGCACGAGGCCTGGCGGGCCGGGATGCCCGACGAGCAGGTCGAGGAGTTGCTGCCGAACCTCGAGGCGGCCCTGGCGTGGCAGGAGTCGTTCGGGGACGGGTTCCTGCACTACGTCGACGCCTCGGGGACGGGACTGGCGAACCAGGGGTGGAAGGACAGCCACGACTCCGTGCAGTGGAACGCCGGGGGTTTCGCGCAGGCGCCGATCGCGTTGTGCGAGGTGCAGGGGTACGCCCACCAGGCGGCCGTGGGTGGGGCCGAGGTCCTCGAGCGCTTCGGCCGCCCGGGTGCCGTCCACCGCGCGTGGGCGCAGCGGTTGCGCACGCGGTTCCGCGCGCGGTTCTGGGTCACCCGGGCCGACGGTGCGCGGTTCCCGGCCATCGCCCTCGACGGGGCGGGGCGTGCGGTGGACTCCCTGACGTCGAACATCGGGCACCTGCTGGGCACGGGGCTGCTCGACGCGCAGGAGTCCGCGCTGGTCGCCGACCACCTGGCGTCCCCGGTGCTGTCGGAGGGTTTCGGGTTGCGGACGCTGGCGTCCGACGCGGCGTCGTTCTCCCCCCTCAGCTACCACAACGGGTCGGTCTGGGCGCACGACACCGCGATCGCGATCACGGGTCTGGTGCGCGAGGGTTTCCCCGCGCAGGCGCGGGTGCTGGCCGACGGGCTGCTCGCGGCGGCCGAGGCGTTCGGCTACCGGGTGCCCGAGCTGCACGCCGGGGACGCCCGGGCGGACGTCCCGGTGCCCGTGCCCTACCCCGCGTCGTGCCGACCGCAGGCGTGGTCCGCGGCGGCGGCGGTCGCGGTGCTGGACGCGTCCGCGCGCGCCGGCTGGTAGCCCCCGGCCCCCGGCGGTCGTGTCACACGCGCGAAACATCGAGCGGTTACCGTCGTGGCCTGCCTGTCGCGCGACGTGGATCGGAGGAGTGCTCGTGCTGACGCTGACGCACGGACCCACCGACGACGTGACCGCCCGGCCCGCTCGCAGCTCGGCGTGGTCGCCGGGCCAGATCGCCCACGGGTGTTGACGGGCGGACCCGTCCTGCCGCAGGTGCACGTCTGCTCCGCCCCGGCACGTCGATCGCGCCGGGGCGCTGCGGGCCACCCGTCCGGCCCCACGCGCTGAGGGGTGCCGTCGCGGGTGGACGCGCGGCGGAGCCGAGCCGCTCCGGTGACGAGTTCCCCGACGCCGTTCTGGGACGGGCGACCCGCAGCACCGCAAACGAAGAACGTCGGAAACCCGTGGGGAGTGGAGTTCTGTGGACGTCGCCGGGAACACCGAACGGACGCGGTCGTGGACCTGAACACCGTCGAGACCTACGCGGCCGTCACCAACCGCGCCGAGCTGCAGCGGATGCACACCGGGGACGCGGCGACCGCCGTCGTGGCCGGCGGGACGTGGATCTTCTCCGTCCCGCAACCTCACCTGCGCACCCTCGTCGACGTGACCTCGATGGGCTGGGAGCCGTACTCGATCACCGGGGACGGGCTGCGCCTCGCCGCCACCTGCCCCGTCGGCGTCCTGGAGACCATCCGGTTCCCCGCGGCGTGGCGGTCGCGTCCGCTGCTGCGCCAGTGCGTCCGCGCGCTGCTGGCCTCGTACAAGGTCCGCGCCGTCGCCACCGTCGGCGGCAACATCTGCGCGGCGCTGCCCGCGGGGGCGATGACGTCCCTGACGGTGGCCCTCGACGGGGTCGGCGAGGTGTGGGCGCCGGACGGCGGGGTCCGCCACCTGCCGGTCGCCGACCTGGTCACCGGAGACAACCGCACCGACCTGCGCCCCGGGGAGGTGCTGCGGGCCGTCGACCTGCCCGCGCACGCCCTGAGCGCCACCACCGCGTTCCGGCGGGTGTCGCTGGCCCGGCTCGGCCGGTCGGCCACGCTGGTCGTGGGCCGGCGCGACCCCGACGGACGGGTCGTCGTGACCGTCACCGCGTCCACCCCGCGGCCGGTGGTCCTGCGCTACGACGCGCCGCCGACCGCGAGCGCCGTCGCCGCCGAGGTCGAGCACGTCGTCGAGGCCGGGGTGGGCTGGTTCGACGACGTGCACGGCGCACCGGACTGGCGGCGCGGGACGACGCTGCGGTTCGTGCGAGAGGTCGTGGAGGAACTGACGTGAAGATCACCGTGAACGGCCGCGAACGCACCGTGGAACCCCGCGCCGGGCAGTGCCTGCGGACCCTGCTGCGGGAGAACACCCACGTCGAGGTGAAGAAGGGCTGCGACTCCGGCGACTGCGGGGCGTGCACCGTCCTGGTCGACGGCAGCCCCCTGCACTCCTGCCTCTACCCGGCGCAGCGGGCCGCGGGACGCGAGATCACGACGGTGTCCGGGCTGGGGACGCCGGAGGACCTGTCCGAGGTGCAGCGGCGCTTCGTCGACGCGGCGGGTTTCCAGTGCGGGTTCTGCACCGCCGGCATGGTCGTGACCGCCTCGACCTTCACCGACGAGCAGCGGGCCGACCTCGACGAGCACCTCAAGGGGAACCTGTGCCGCTGCACCGGGTACCGCTCGATCCGCGAGGCGATCACCTCCGAGGCGCTGGAACCGGCGGTGTTCAGCGGGACGGTGGGACAGTCCGTCGCGGCGCCCGCCGCCGCCCGGATCGTCACCGGCCGCGAGCGCTACACCCTCGACCACGAGGACGGGGAGGTGCCGGCGGGACTGCTGCACCTCGCGGTGCTGCGCAGCCCCCACGCCCACGCCCGCGTCACCGGCGTCGACACCGCCGCCGCGCGGGCCGTCCCGGGGGTCCACCTGGTGCTCACCCACGAGGACGTCCCGCAGACCCTGTACTCCACCGGCCGCCACGAGAACCGTCTCGACGACCCCGACGACACCCTGGTCCTGGACCCGGTCGTGCGCTACCACGGCCAGCGGGTCGCCGTCGCGGTCGCCGAGACCCTGGCGGCCGCGGAGGAGGCGTTGCGCCGGGTCGTGGTCGACTACGAGGTGCTGCCCGCGGTGTTCGACCCCGAGCAGGCGCTGGCCCCGGGGGCCCCGGCGATCCACGGGGACAAGGACGCGGCCCGCTCCCGCATCGCCGACCCGCAGCGCAACCTCGTGGCCGAGCTGCACGGCGGGGTCGGTGACGTCGAGCGGGCGCTGGCGGAGGCCGAGGTCACCGTCAGCGGCACCTGGCGCACGCAGCGCGTCTCGCACGCCGCGCTGGAGACGCACGCCGCGGTCTCCTGGCTCGACGAGCAGGGCCGGCTCACGGTGCGGACCAGCACCCAGGTGCCCTTCCTGGTGCGCGACGAACTGGCCCGCCTGCTGGGCCTGGCCCGCGACGAGGTCCGCGTCCTGTCCCCCCGCGTGGGCGGTGGTTTCGGCGGCAAGCAGGAACTGCTCGTGGAGGACCTCGTCGGGCTGGCGACGCTGCGGACCGGACGACCCGTGCAGTACGAGACGACCCGGCAGGACACGCTGAAGCACCTGCCCACCCGGCACCCCTTCCGGGTCACCGTCCGCCTCGGCGCGGACCGCGACGGGACGCTGACCGCCCTGGCGGTGGAGGTGCTGTCCAACGCGGGCGCCTACGGGAACCACTCGCCGGGGGTGATGTTCCACTCCTGCCACGAGTCGATCGCCACGTACCGCTGCGAGAACAAGCGGGTCGACGCCCGGGCGGTCTACACCAACACGGTGCCCTCGGGCGCCTTCCGCGGGTACGGCCTGGGGCAGGTCGTCTTCGCCCTCGAGTCCGCGATGGACGAGCTGGCGGGGAAGCTGGGCCTGGACCCCTACGAGCTGCGCCGGCGCAACGTCGTCGTCCCGGGGGACCCCTTCGTGGCGACGTCCTACCCGCAGGAGCACCGCGAGGGCGACGACGGCCTGCGCTACGGCAGCTACGGCCTGGACCAGTGCCTGGACCTGGCCGAGGAGGCGGTGGCCCGCGACGGCCTGCCCACCCCGCCGGGCGAGAACTGGCGGACCGGTACGGGCATGGCGCTCGCGATGATCGCCACCACCCCGCCGCGGGGCCACTTCGCCGACACCGTCGTGCGCCTGCTGGCCGACGGCACCTGGGAGCTGAACGTGGGGACCGCCGAGTTCGGCAACGGCACGAGCACCGTGCACCACCAGATCGCGGTGTCCGCCCTGGGCACCACCAGCGACCGTCTCCGCCTGCGGCAGAGCGACACCGACGTCGTCGCGCACGACACCGGCGCCTTCGGGTCGGCGGGGTCGGTCGTCGCAGGCAAGGCGCTGCTCCTCGCCTGCGAGGAGGTCGCCGCGCAGGTGCGCGCCGTCGGCGCCGAACTCCTGGGGTGCGGTCCGGACCAGGTGGTCCTGGAACCGACGGCGGTCTCGGCCGCGAGCCGGTCGGTCGACCTGGCCGAGGTGCACGCCGCGTTCCACCGGCGCCACGGGCACGGTCCGCAGGCCGAGGGGGCCGACGGCGCGACGCTGCGGTCGGTCGCCTTCAACGTCCAGGCGTTCCGCGTCGCGGTCGACGTGGACTCCGGGCAGGTGCGGATCCTGCGCTCGGTGCAGGCCGTGGACGCCGGGACCGTCCTGAACCCGGCGCAGCTGCGCGGGCAGGTCGAGGGGGGAGTGGCCCAGGGCATCGGGGCGACGCTGTTCGAGGAGGTCCGGGTCGGGCCCGACGGGCAGAGCCCGACGCAGTCGCTGCGCGAGTACTACCTGCCCCGCCTCGACGACGTTCCCGAGACCGAAGTCCTGTTCGCCGACACCTACGACAGCATCGGCCCGCTGGGGGCCAAGTCGATGAGCGAGGCGCCCTTCAACCCCGTCGCCCCGGCCCTGGCGAACGCCGTGCACGACGCGGTGGGACGCCGGTTCCGCGAGCTGCCCCTGTCGGCCGACCGGGTCTGGCGGGCGGTGAACCGGTGACGGACGTGCGGGCGGCGGTGGCCGACCTCCTGGCGGCCGGACGGTCGGTGGCGGTCGCCACGGTCGTCCGCACGTGGTCCTCGGCCCCGCGGCGGCCGGGGGCGGCCATGCTGGTCGACGACCGGGGGCAGGTGGTCGGCAGCCTGTCCGGCGGGTGCGTCGAGGGGACGGTGTACGAGCTGGCGCTCGACGTCCTGCGGGAGGGCGGTGCCCGGCTGGAGCACTTCGGCGTCAGCGACGCGGACGCCTTCGCCGTGGGCCTGACCTGCGGCGGGGAGATGGACGTCCTGATCCGGCGCTTCACCCCGGCCGACCTCGGCCCGGTCGCCGCCGTGGACCGGGCCGTCCTGGACCGGACCCCGGTCGCCACGGCCACGGTCGTGACGGGGTGGGCGGACGCCGGCGTCGTGACCGTCACCGAGGGGGCGGTCACCGGGTCCACGGGGTCGCCGGGTCTGGACCGGGCCGTCGTGGCCGCGGCGCGCGCATCCCTGCGGGCCGGGACGACCGGTCTCGTGCGCCTTTCCACCGGGGACCAGGACGCCGACGTGGAGGTGTTCGTCGAGTGCGTCCTGCCGCCGCCGCGCATGATCGTGTTCGGCGCGGTCGACTTCTCCGCGGCGCTGGCGCGGCTGGCGGTGGCCTCGGGTTTCCACGTCACGGTGTGCGACGCCCGGGCGGTGTTCACGACCCCGGAGCGGTTCCCGGAGGCGCACGAGGTGGTCGTGGACTGGCCGCACCGCTACCTCGCCCGGACCGACGTCGACGAGCGGACGGTGCTGTGCGTCCTGACCCACGACGCGAAGTTCGACGTGCCGCTGCTGGAGGTCGCCCTGCGCGGCCCGGCGGCCTACGTGGGCGCGATGGGGTCCCGGCGCACGCACGAGGACCGGCTGCGCGCGCTGCGCGAGGCCGGGGTCACGGACGGCGAGCTGTCACGCCTGCGGTCCCCGATCGGGCTGGACCTGGGGGCCCGCACCCCCGAGGAGACGGCCGTGTCGATCCTGGCCGAGGTCGTCGCGGTGCGCCGGGGAGGGAGCGGACGTCCCCTGCGCGCGACGACGGGGAGCATCCACCGTCCGGACCCGGCGACGTTCCCGGCTACGACGCTCCCGGCGTCCCCGTCCCCGTCCCCGTCCCCTCGCCTGTGCCCGGTGCCGGGCTGACCGTCGTCGGGGGCAGGTGAGCGCCCGCGGGCAGGTCGTGCACCCGGTCGACGTCGCGGGTGGCCCCGGCCACCTCGACCCGCACCGTGCCGGCGCAGGCCAGCAGTTCCTTGAGCCCGTGGCCGTCCTGGCTGAGCCGCGCGGCAGCTTCGAAGTGGTCCCGGCCGATGAGCACCGGGTGCCCCGGGCAGCCGCCGTCGACGGCCCGGACCACGGCGTCGCGGCGGGCGTGGGCCAGGACGTCCGCGACGCCGCGTCCGGTGACGTGCGGCAGGTCGACCAGGGTGATCAGCAGGGCGTCGACGTCGTCGAGCGCTGAGTCGGACAGGACGTGGGCCAGGACGTGGGCCAGACCGGCTCCGGGGCCCGACGACCAGTCCGGGACGTGCACGACGTGGGCGCCGGCGGGGACGTGGGCCGCGACCTCGTCCGCCCGCGCGCCCGTGGTGACCAGGACCGGCGAGCACCCGGCGCCGGTCAGCAGGTCGACGGCCCGCCGGACGAAGGTCGTGCCGTCGGCGTGGTGGACGAGGGCCTTGGGCGCGCCCAGCCGTCGCCCCGCGCCCGCGGCCAGGACGACTCCCGCGACCCGCACGCCCCGATTCGACCACACCACCGGAGCCCGCGGTGCCGGACCGGTGACGTCCAGTGGCCCCTCGTGCTCGCTGGGTCGTTCGAAAGTGGTTCGAACGCAACGGGTGTCGGTCGTCGTGTCGGACCCGTCTGCCAGGCTCTCCCCGTTCCACCAGCGAGGAGAGCCCGATGACCGTGACCGACGCCCGCACCGACCGCACCGCGCCCCTGCCGCGCGCGGTCGCCCGCCGGTACCGGCACCGGTACGCCGTCCTGGACGTCGAGACGACGGGCCTCAAGCCCGAGCAGGGGGACCGCGTCCTGCAGATCGCGATCTCGCTGGTGAACGCGCGCGGGGTCGTCGAACGGTCCTGGTCGACCTACGTGGACCCGCTGCGCGACCCCGGGGTCGTGCACGTGCACGGGATCACCGCCGACCGGCTGGCGGGGGCGCCGACCTTCGCGCAGATCGCGCCGACCGTCGCCAAGCTCCTGGCCGGACGGGTGTTCGTCGCCCACAACGCCCGGTTCGACTGGACGTTCATCGCCTCCGAGATGCGCGCCGCCGGCGTCGCGCTGCCGGTGCGCGAGCGGCTGTGCACCTGGAAGCTCGCCCGGCGCCTCGACCTGCCCGTCGAGAACCTGAAGCTGTCCACGCTCGCGGCGCACTGGGGGATCGAGCAGATCCGCGCCCACGACGCCGTCGACGACACGCGGGTCCTCGTGGAGGTCCTGCGGGAGGAGCTCTGCGCGGCCCAGCGCGGGCAGGTCGAGCTGCCGGTGGTGCGGGTCGCGCCGCGCGGGTTCCTCGGCCGGCTGCTCAGCCGGTTCCGCCGAGCCGGCTGAGCCCGGCCACCAGGAGGCCGGAGGCGACGAACAGGAACACCAGCGCGAGCAGCAGTTCCAGCAGTTGCCGGCGCACGCTCGTCCGGCGACGAGGGACGGGCGCCCCGATCGTCGCGAGTCCCGGGCTGTCCAGCTGCGTCCGCAGGAACTCGGTGATCTTCGTGACCTCGCGCGGTGACAGCCGCGGAGGCAGCGAGCGCAGATGGGCGACGAGGTGGTCGCGTCCGACGACCACGACCCCGCCGGTGGTCCCCGTCGGCGGCAGCGACTGACCGGCCAGGCACACCACGCCCCGCGCGGCGGACCGGTGCCGCGGAGGGAGCAGCGCCGCGACGGCGGCCGTGGCGCTCGCCGCCCCCTCCAGCGCCTGGTCGCGCCGGGACCCGTTCTGCCGCAGGTGACCGTCCCGGACGCCCACCGCACCCGACCAGTTCTTCGCGTCGACGACGACGACCCCGCCCGGCCCGACCACCACGTGGTCGAGGTTCGCCTTCGGCCGGCCCGGCCAGTGGACGTCGTGCAACGTCCGCCACCCGTGCGGTTCCAGCTCCGACAGCGCCTGCGCGACGAGCCGTTCACCCTCCGCCCCGGCGGACCAGGCGTGCTCGCGGCGTTCGGCGGCGGCGAGCTGCTCACGCAGTTCCGCGGCGCTCAATTCGTGGCGCAGACGGTCCACGCGGGCCGCGGCGCGGCGGGCCTGCTCCTGCGCGCCACCTCCCGCGATCCCCATGGTCGTCGTGTCGGGACCGGGTACCGGGAGGTTGAGACGTGATCACCCGTCCGGGGGTGTCGGCGCGGGTGTACGAGGTGGGCGCCTCAGGTGGTCCTGCGGTACCGGCGGCGCCGGTCCCGGGGCGGTGCGGTCGCCTCGACCTCACCGGCGGCGATGAGTTCGTTGAGGTACCGGTTGGTCATGGCCCTACCGACCCCCAGCGCTTCGGCCAGTTCTCCGGCGTGGTGTTCACGACCGTCGCTCAGCAGTTCCCGCAGCACGTCTACGCGTCGTGCCTGGCCGCGGTGCACGGGAGGGGATGTCGTCGCGGCCGCCGGCTCCCGGCGCAGCGTGGTGCGGAAACGGGTCAGGGAGACGGTGAACTCCGGTGCGCGCAGACCGTCACGAGCCATGACCGCCCGCATGACGCCGATGCCGCTGCCTCGGTTCTCACACACGACCCGGTCCGTGCCGGGCAGGACGACGTCCGCCAGGAGCAGCGCCAGTCGGCTGTTGCGGCTCGAGGAGACCTCGCCCAGTTCGTCGCTCGTCACCGGACCGAAGAGCCCACCGGGGCTGACGACGTCGAGGCGGTCCGGGTACATCTCGACCTGCACCTGCGTCCCGAGGCTGTGCGGGCCGTAGTCGCGGTGCATCAGCGCGTTGACCACGGCCTCCCGGACGGCGTCCGGAGGGTAGGCGAACCGGTCGGCGCGACCCACGCCGTCGATCCGCGCGGCGACGGGTGAGTTGCGCAGGACGGCCGCGACGGTGTCCTCGACCATCGTGGGCAGGGGACCGGTGAGGGTCTGACTGTCGAGAAACCGTGGGCCGTCCGCCGGGCCGGCGCCCTTCACCGCGCCCGGGACGTTGACGAACGACACGTGTGCCTGCGGGTGGAACTGCTGCGGGTAGCTGCCCAGGGTGAGGAGCCCGGCCAGGCTGGGCACCAGACGGTCCCCGGCCGGAACCAGGACGTTGAGCTGCCGCAGCACCCGCTCGTCGGACGCCTCGCGGAAGATCCGAGGTTGTCGCCGACGGACCCGGCGCAGGAGAGCCGCGACGGCGTCCTCGTCGAGGTCCGAGACGTCCGCCTCGGTCGGTGCGGCGTCGTACCGGGGCTGACCTCTGTTGTCCCGCAGTGCCTGCGCCTCGTAGTCGGTGAGGACGCGGTCACCCTCGTGGGACCGGGTGTACGAGCCGGCCCGTTCGCCGCGGCTGACGACGAAGCAGGGTTTCGCGTCGGCGGGGAGTTCGTGGACCCGGGCCACGACGACCTGGCCACCGTCGACGTCCTCGACAGCGATGTCGAGACGCAGCGGTGGGGACAGTTCGGTCGTCGCGGCTTCGTCGAGCAGGCGCGCCGTCCTGGGGGCGTCGAACCCGGTGACCACGGTGAAACCGCGGGCCTCGTCGACGCCCAGGACGGCCCGACCGCCTTGGCCGTTGGCGAAGGCGCTCAGGGTGGGGAGCAGGCTCTTCGGAAGACCTCCCGCTGCGGACTTGGCCTCTAGCGTCGCCGTCTCCCCGCGGTGTCGGAGGAGCGTCAGCAGTTCTTCGGCGGTGACGGCAGCCTGCTCATGCACCTCTACATGCTACACACGCGCTTGTAGGATGAACATGTATCATGTGCGCTTCTGTCGGTCGTCCCGTCGGCGGCGGCTGAGCGAGGCGAGCGCCGAGGTCGAGCGGGTCCACTGCTCCGCCCGCCGGTCCAGCGCCGCCGTGAAGCTGGAGTTCCAGTCGCTGAGGTGCGGCCAGACCGCCGCCACCTGCCTCGTCGCCTCCCGCGCGGAAACCCCGCGTCCCCTCATCACCCACGCTCGCAGCACCAGTCCGGTCCGCGACGCCCCCGCGTGGCAGTGCACGAGGACCCGTCTCCCGTCGGCGCGCAGGGCCGCGATGTCGTCCAGGACGTCGTCGAGGACGGTGTCCAGCTCGGTGTTGCTGTCGTCGTCGGTGAGGTAGGCGAACCGCTGCACGTCGTGGCCGAAGCGTCCTCCGGTGCGGCACAGCGAGACGACGGCGAAGTCCGGGTCGCTGCGGCGGGCACCGTCGAGGTCGGCGGCCCACACCCCGTCGGTGACCTCGACCGGGGTCAGACCCCGCGTGGGCGGCGGTTCGTGCAGGGCCGCGGTCGACCCGTCCAGGCGCAGCGCCAGCCACTGCAGGTCGCGCAGTTCCCACGTCCCTGCGAACCCGGTGACCCGTCCGTGCACCACGGAACTCCAGCGGATCGGGAGGCCCGTCATGCCCGCGCGCGCCCCGGCGAGGGCACCGGTGACGCAGGCGACGGTGTCGGTGTCCCCGCCGAGGTCGATCACGAGCCGCAGCGCCTCCTCGAACGTCGTGGAGTTCCGCAGCGCCCACAACGCCGAGCCCAGCGTCGGCCACACCGCGCCGTTGGACTCGGTGGCGTCGGTGGGCGTCCAGTCCGGGTCGCAGACCTGCGCCCACTTGGTGCGGTGCGGCTCGGGCACCGCGTCGAGGACGAGCCCGTCCTCGAGGTCGCCGCCGTCGAGCAGCACGCGCAACACCTCGTGGAACAGCGCGCAGCCCTCCCCGGCGGCTGGGTCGCCGTGGGTGAGGGCGCTGATCCGGCGGGCGGCCTCCATCGTCCGCTCGCGGCCGTCGCGGGCGAAGAAGACCGCGGCGGGGGTGGTGCGCATGAGTGAACCGTTGCCGGCCGCGCGGTGCCCGGCGCGGACGTGCTCGGCGGCCGCGGTTTTCCACGGCAGCCCGGACCCCAGCACCGCCGACGTCTGGATGCCGATGTCCGGCGGCCCGGCCTGCGCCCACCGCTGGAACCGCGTGAAGACGTCGGCCTCGTCGAGGCCGGGGCGCTCGACGAGCGACTGCGCGAGCAGCAGCGCCATCTGCGTGTCGTCGGTGAACTCGCCGGGTTCCCAGCCCAGCGACCCGCCGCCGCACATCTCGGTGGCCACCCCGCGGGCGGGGGAGGGGAAGCGGGCGGAGAAGGCGTGCGGGGGGCCGAACTCGAACGGCGCGCCGAGCGCGTCGCCGACGGCCGAGCCCACGATCGCGCCCATCGCCCGGTGCTGTCGGTCCACGGTGGCCTCCTCGGTTAGCGCACAATTGCGACAACTCGACGTTAGCGCACATCTGCGACAATATCGAGCCGTGTCCGACCTCCAGTCCTACGTGCGGCCCTCTGTCGCCGTCGACACCGTCGTCCTCACCGTCGCCCCCGACGCCGGGTTGTCCGTGCTGCTGGTGCGCGGACCCGGCGGCGGGTGGGCCCTTCCCGGGACGTTCCTGCACGAGGGCGAGACGCTCGCGCAGGCCGTCTTGCGGTCGCTGCGGGACAAGGCGCACGTCGACGGACTGCGGCCGCGCCAGCTCCACGTCTTCGACGCCCTCGACCGCGACGACCGCGGCTGGGTGCTGTCCGTCGCGCACCTCGACGTCGTGCCCTGGGAACGGCTCACCCCCGTCCCCGACGACGTCCGGCTCGTCCCGCCCGACCGGACCGGTCCGCTGCCCTTCGACCACGCTGAGATCGTCGACCTCGGGGTGCAGCACACCCGCCGCGAGTACGCCGCCGCTCCCGACCCGGCGGGGCTGCTGCCCCAGCCGTTCACCCTGCGGCAGCTGCAGACGCTGCACGAAGCCGTCGCCGGAGGAGCCCTGCCGCGCGACACGTTCCGGCGGCGCGTCGAACCGGCGTTGCGGGACACCGGGGAACTCAGCAGCGGGCAGGTCGGGAAGCCGGCGCGGTTGTTCGTCCGGCGAGGACGGTGAGGGGGCCATCACCGGGGAGCGTCTGATTGATTGCCAGAAGGTAGCGCAGGAAGGCGCCAGAAAGAAATGTACGAAGCTACCGGGGTGGTGTCCAGTGTGCAGGGTCTCCGATCCATGATCTGCGGCCCCGCGTCGTCGACGACGGATTGACCTTTTCCGATGCGATGATCATGACGACAGAGGCAGGACGCCTAGCCTCGCCGGCACGGTAGCGCGGTCGTGCGGCGGCGCCGCTGGGGATCTACCCCAATCTCCCATGGAGGGTCCACCTCCCCCTAGCACCTCGTATGCGCATAGGGTGCAGTAGTGAGCGCGTGGCAGGAACCCGGCCCCGCCCCACAGGCCTCGAACCCCACCGTTGCCCGCATCATGCGCCGCACCGGCCGCCGCGACACACGCCCCGAACTCGCGCTGCGCCGCGAACTGCACCGCCGCGGTCTGCGCTACCTCGTGGATTCGACGCCGCCGGGTACCAACCGCCGTCGCCGCGCCGACCTCGTGTTCCGCGGCGCGAAGGTCGCCGTTTTCGTCGATGGCTGTTTTTGGCACTCCTGCCCCATCCACCTCCATCCACCGAAGGCGAACGAGGACTGGTGGCGGGTGAAGCTGGCGAGCATCACCGCCCGTGATCGCGACACCGACGCATTGCTCTCGGGCGCTGGGTGGCATGTGGTGCGAGTGTGGGAACATGAAGGCCCCGTTGCTGCTGCGGACCGGGTACATGGCATCGTGCATGCCCGGTCGTAGCGGCAAGCTCGAGCTCGAGTCAGGGAGAATTGTCCGGTGCTCGACTGCCTTCAAGATCACAATTTGCTTGCAGGTGAGAATGCCCCTATGAGCGAGGACGGCCGTCACAGCAATGGCCGTGTAGACGAGTAGGGCCAAGAACGGCGCAAAGACCGGGAAAGCGATAATCAAGACGAGTTACGAGCCAGCTCTGACGCCTGCATATCGAAATTGCTGCTAAATATTCGACTAAGATTATTACCTGCAGCCATGCATTGCCTGAGGACAGAAAGCTGATGGTAATGCTGCTCCAGGTCGTTACAGGCTCAACCGGCCAACGACGCAGGGTTTATTCTTAGATGCCGCACAAATAAATTGGGCGCCTGGTGCGCCTTAAAAGGGTAAGCCTTGACCAATGGGCCACTGGGACATGAGTCCGCATGATCGTAGATCCGATGACGTGGCGCTCGCTGCTACCGTCGGACCGCCAAGCTAGTATCGCCAGCATGCTGAGTCCAGTCATGTCATCAACCCCCAGCCTCCCCCAGGTAAAAGTGGTCGATCTCTTCTGTGGTGCGGGGGGCCTTACGATTGGGTTTGAGGACGCCGGCCTCGACGTTGCGGTTGCTTCAGATTTCTGGCATTCTGCTGCTGAAACGCACCGAATCAACTTTCCGAGTATTCCATTTATCGAAGCGGATATTCGAGATGTAACTCCCGCGGATATCAAGAGTCACTGCGGCGGCTTGGCCCCTGATGTTGTTGCTGGAGGCCCCCCATGTCAGGGGTTTTCGTCCGCAGGCGCGCGAAGTGAGATCGATATTCGGAACACCCTTGTGCGGCACTACGCAAAACTTGCCGTCGAACTAGAGCCAAGCGTCATTGTCTTCGAGAATGTAGAGGGATTCTTGACGGCTGGCGGCGGTGCATTTGTAGTCGATCTTATTGATCCTCTTGTTGAGGCGGGGTATTCCATACGACTTGAAAAGCTAAACGTGGCACATTTTGGCGTTCCTCAATTGCGCAAGCGCGTGATTGCGATTGCCTCTAGAGGACGAACTCCCGCACAGCTTGAACCGTCGCATAGCGCGAGTGGCGCTCCAGGTGTATGGCGGAGAGGGATCGGTTTGCCGTACACGCGCACTGTAGGTGACGCACTTGCACGTACAGCCTCGGATCTAGCGGATGAGCTAAATGTGCCGCGAAAGTCTTCGGAACTTGAGCGCAAGCGTATTGAGGCCCTAAAGCCTGGTCAAACTATGCGCGATCTTGATTCCTCACTCCACCATGCGAGCTACGCCAGGCGCGCAAATCGACGTGTTGGAGACGGGATGCCCACCGAAAAGCGCGGTGGCGCGCCAGCAGGACTTCGCAGGCTAGTTTCGGGTGAGCCGTCGAAAGCAATCACGAGTGCTGCTGTTCGTGAGTTCGTTCATCCAACAGAAAACAGAATGATTACTCTTCGCGAAGCCGCGATTCTGCAGACTTTCCCTGCCGATTTCCATTTTTCTGGCAACCGTTCTGAAATTGCCACAATGATCGGTAATGCAATTCCTGCAGCGTTCGCGGCGGCCCTTGGGAGTGCTGTCTTGGAGACCCTAAAGCGACCTCCAGGTGACGTCCGGGGAGAACTTATCGATTTTATCGTGACTCATGCAGAAGCTATGAGCCCAGCGCTAGCCAAAACTGTTAGACTGGTTAACCAGCGGTACAGTTCAACGTCCGGCCAGCCCTCGCTTTTTAGTTGATTGGAGTCCCAGTTGCCGCTCACAACAGCACAGTCATCCAGATTTCAATCCATCCTGAACCCTGGAAGCTCCGCGCAGGCGGTGAGGCTCACGCCAGATCATGTTCGCGCTTTGATATACATTGCCGCTCATGACACGGGCGTGGAAGGTCTTCCACAACCGATCTCAACCGTCCCCGATCTATTCGATGACAACTTTGGTCTAACCTTCAAATTTCCAGGGGTTGACGCACGAGAATTATTTGAAATTGCACTCACACTTAATGCCGAGCTTGAGACTTACGTCGCTTGCCTCGCTACGATTCACAAATTTCGCCTTAAGTATCGTCAAGTGCTACAAACCCAGCCGTTTGCGACTATGGACCAGGTTGGTCCACGTGCATTGCTGCAGTACAAACAGCTAGAAAACAGGTCGCTCGCTGCGTTACTGGTTTGGCGCAAATGGCTTTTTGATATCGACAATCGCGCTGCGCAAGATACTGGATATCTTTTCGAGCCCGTCATCTCCGCAGCGCTAGGTGGCGCTTCCTTCGGTGCGCGAAATAGTCCGATCCGTCGACTGAACGACACATCTAAAGGACGTCAGATTGACTGCGTTATTGACAACAGGGCCTACGAAATAAAAATCCGCGTTACCATTGCCGCCAGCGGCCAAGGCCGCTGGCGTGAAGAATTGACTTTTCCCGCAGAAGCGAAAGCCGCGGGTTTCGTGCCCGTTCTGGTAGTGCTGGACCCTACGGATAATCCAAAGCTTGCTGAACTCGTGGAGGCATACCTTGCGGCGGGTGGGGAACGCTACCTAGGAGAGGATGCCTGGAACCACCTGCGCGCGACTGCAAGTGCAGAGATGGCGATATTTCTAGGAAAATACATTCATGCCCCGCTGGATGCCGTAGTGGAGTCACTTTCTGATAGCGAACCGCTACCAGACCTGCAACTTACCGATCTCATGACCAGTGTTCGATTTAAGGTGGGCGACGGCTCATGGTCCGTGCCACGAAACGCTCAGCGCGGAGTTCAAGAGGCTGACGAAGACTAGAGGGGTCAGGAGGTTGTCCTGCAGAAAAACCGCAGGTGAATACCGAGGCTCTCGCTCATTGGCGATCTCTGTGCTCTGCGGCGGACATTGCGAACCAATTGCATCGGCGCCGGGCGAGAGTTGGGCAATCCGTTGAAATGTCGAGGTCCCTCGCCATGGATCCGCCAATGATCTCACCCTGCTGTGCGTCAAGGCCCTCACGGTGTTACACATATTATAGTCTCTCCGTCGCGATCCAAGACGTATTAAGAATGGTGCCGTTCCCTAGGTGTACTGACCACGCAGGTTGGTGACACGCCATGGACTTGAGGGTCCGTGACGTGAGGAAGACCTCCGAGTGAGGTGTGGAGCCGTCTGACGGCACCCGCACCAAGCACCCGGAGGTTTTCGTGCCCCAGCGTAACGCCGCCCTGACCCCTGCGGCGACTGAAACTGGCCCGGGTCATCGTCGAGGACGGCTGGCCCATCCGCCGCGCCGCCGAACGCTTTTAAGTGACTTTGCCACCGCCAAACGCTGGGCCGAGCGCTACCGCCAGCACGGACCGGCCGCATGGACGACCACTCCTCCCGGCCCCACCGCAGCCCGCGCCGAACAGCCGCAAAGGTCGTCGAACAGGTCACAGCTCTACGCGCCGAGCGCGACTGGGAACCAGCCAGGATCGGACCCCGACTGGGCCTACCGGTCCCCACCGTCGCCAGAATCCTGCGTCGAAAAGGCATACCGCGCTTGTGCGATGTCGACCTGGCCTACGGCAACGACTGCGCCGCCAGGTCCGCCGCTACGAGCACCCTGCACCAGGAGACCTGGTGAACATCGACGTCAAGAAGCTGGGCCGCATCCCGACGGCGGCTGGCACGTTCACGGCCAGCAGGCCCGTCCGAACATGAAGCGCGGCAGTGGCTACGGCTACTTGCACACCGTCCTGGACGACCAATCCCGCCTGGCCTACACCGAGATCCTTTCCGATGAGCAAGGCCGGAGCACCGCGGACTTCTAGGCCCGGGCAGCGGCCTGGTTCGCCGGCTGCGGTGTTCGCATCGTCCGCTGTTTGAGCGACAACGGCTTCAACCACCGCTCCCGCGTCTTTGCTGCTGCGCTGGCTACAAGCGGCACCGTCCACAAGCGGACTGGGTCCTACCGGCCGCAGACCAACGGCAAGGTCGAACGCTTCCACCGCACACTGGCCACCAACTGGCCTACGCCCGGCCCTACGCCTCAGAGGCGAACGCCGCCAGGCCCTGCCCGCCTAGCTGCACGTCTACGACCATCATCGTCCCCACACCTCACTCGGAGGGCTACCGCCCGCCTCGCGCGTCACCAACCTGCGTGGTCAGTACACCTAGGCTCAGCAGGATGCCGACGGTCTCGACCGGCCCCAACCGCGACCCGGCGTCCACGGCGATGAGCCCGCGCAGCAGCCCGTCGAACCCGAGCAGCCCGTGCTGCTGGTCGAGGCAGACGTAGTCGTAGCCGACGCGTGCGAGGCGCTCGGTGCTGGCGGGGGAGTCGAGCACCACCCAGTAGCCCACGAGGGGTTCGCGGGCGCGGAGCTTGCGGGCGAACTCGGGGATGGCCGGGAATGCGGCCACGGGGTCTCCTGACGCGGCGGTGGGTCGGGCGGGCAGCTGATCACACCGCACCACGCGACGCGGTCGTCGGGCAAGCAAGAGGCGTGATCAGTCTGCGCATCGTTGCGCAGTTCGCGCACGATGACTAGCGTGGTCAGCCGACCGCTGCCCACCCACGTGGAAGAGGCGCAGCAGCATCGACGAGGAGGCACGGTGACCGAACTCCTCGTCCTGGCCGACGACCTCTCCGGCGCCGCTGAGTCCGCTGCCGCCCTCCGCGTGCGCGGTTCGCGCAGGCACGGCCCCGTCCACGTCGCCCTCTGGCCCGCTCCCGCCCCGCCCGGGGACGCCGTCGTCGACCTGCACTCCCGCCACCTGCCCGCCGCCGACGTCGGGCACCGCCTCACCGAGGTCCTCCACCGACACCAGGGCCGGACCGTCGTCACCAAGGTCGACAGCCTGCTGCGCGGCAACCTCGTCCCCGGCGTCCGCGCAGCACGGAAGACGGTCCTGCTCGCCCCCGCCCTCCCCGTCGCCGGCCGCACCGTCCGCGAGGGCCGCCTCCTTGTCGAGGGCCGCCCCCTGGCGACGACGGCCGCGTGGGTGATCGAGGACCGCCCCGCCCCGGACACCGTCGCCGACGCCCTCCCCGGCGTCCCGACCACCGTGCTGCCCCTCGCCCTGGTCCGGTCCGTGGAGCTCCGCGCCCACCTCGCGCGCGTCGACGACGGCACCGTCGTCATCTGCGACGCCGAGACCGACGACGACCTCGACCGCCTCGTCACCGCCGCCCCCGGCTGCGCCCTCGCTGGCTCGGCGGCCCTCGTCGCCGCGGTCGCCCGCGCCCTGCCCGCCGGGACCCCCGGGCCACCCGAACCCCCGCGGGACACGCGGAACGTCGTCGTGGTCGTCGGCACCGCCGAACCCGTCGCCCAGCAGCAACTCCGGGAACTCGAACGCGCCGGTGCCTCCGTCGTCGACCTGCCCTGCGCCGACGTCCTCGACGGAACCGCCGCTGCCCACCTGACGAAGGCCACCCGGAACCCCCTGACCGTCGTCCGCCTCACCGGCCGGGCCGAGGGGCGCTCGCTGTCCCGCGCCCTGGGCCGGGTCGTCGCCGACGCCGTCGGCCCCGCCGACCTCGTCCTCACCGGCGGGGAGACCGCCCGCCAGGTCCTCGACGCGCTCGGCGTGCCGTCCCTGCGCATCGTCGGGCAGATCGAGCACGGCGCCGTCCGCTCCGAGACCCCCGACGGCCGCCACGTCGTCACCCGGCCGGGCAGCTTCGGCGGCCCGGACAGCCTGCTCACCATCGTCCGTGCGCTGAACCCCGACCTCCTGAGAGGCACACCATGAGCAGCACCCCCGCCATCGCCGTCACAATGGGCGACGGCGCCGGCGTCGGCCCCGAGATCGTCGTCGCCGCCCTCCTCGACGAGGGGATCACCCGGAACTCACGCCCCGTCGTCGTCGGCGACGCGCGCCGACTGCACCAGGCCGCGAAGGTTCTGAATGTCGAGGCCGACATCGTCGCGATCGGGAGCGTCGCCGAGTTCCAGCCCGACCGGATCAACGTCGTCGACCTCGGTCTGCTCCCTGGGGACCTGCCTTGGGGGGAGTTGTCCGCCGTTGCGGGCGACGCGGCCTACCACTACGTCCGGGTCGCCAGCGAGATGGCGCTGCGTGGGGAGGTCCAGGCCATCTGCACCGCTCCCCTCAACAAGGAGGCCCTGCACCTCGGCGGGCACGTCTACCCCGGCCACACCGAACTGCTCGCCGACCTCACCGGAACCCCCGAAGTGTCGATGATGTTGTCGACGCCCACCCTCAAGGTCATCCACGTCACCACCCACATCGGCCTCCTCGACGCCATCGCGAAGATCGAACCCGGTCTCGTCGAGCGCACCGTCCGCCGCGGGCACGCCGCCCTCGTCGCCGCGGGCAACCCGGACCCGAGGATCGGGGTGTGTGCGATCAACCCGCACGCGGGGGAGGGCGGGTTGTTCGGGTACGGCGAGGAGGCCGAGAAGATCAGCCCCGCGATCGACGCCGTCCAGGCCGACGGGATCGACGCCCGTGGACCGCTCGCCGCCGACACGCTGTTCTTCCTCGCCGCCCGCGGCGACTACGACCTCGTCGTCGCGATGTACCACGACCAGGGCCACGGCCCGGTGAAGGTCCTCGGCATCGAGGCGGGCGTGAACATCACCGTCGGCCTGCCGGTGATCCGCACGTCCGTCGACCACGGCACGGCCTTCGACATCGCCGGCACCGGCACCGTCGACACCCGCAGCATGGTCGAGGCGATGCGGCAGGCCATCGAGGTCGCCCCCCGCCCCGACGCGGGCTGACGAGAACTCCCGTGTCCTCCGAGACCCGCCGCGCGACCATCGTCGACCTCGCCCGCGCCGACGGCCTCGCGAACGTCGACGCCCTCGCCACCCGGTTCGGCGTGTCCGCCTCCACGATCCGCCGCGACCTCGCGGCCCTCACCACCGAGGGCCGCATCGCCCGCACCTACGGCGGGGCCATCGCCCTCGGCGAGCACGGCGAACCCACGCTGCGGCAACGCACCGGTGAGGCCCACGCTGCCAAGGCCTCCATCGCCCGCTGGGCCGCCGCGCAGGTCGCCGACGGCGACACCGTCCTGCTCGACGTGGGCTCCACCGTCGGCGCGCTCGCCACCGCCCTGCGCGGCGCGCGCGGGCTGACGGTCGTCACCGCGAGCCTCACCGTGATCGAAGAACTCACCGACGCCGACGGCGTCACCGTGGAGTGCCTCGGCGGCCGGTTGCGCCCGGTGAGCCAGGGTTTCCTCGGCCCGCTCACCGAGGCCGCGCTCGAACGGGTCAGCGCCGACGCCGTGTTCCTCGGCACCGACGGGATCTCCCCCGACGGGGAGGTCTGCGAGGCGGACCTGCAGCAGGTGCGGCTCAAGGAACTCATGGCCCGGCGCGCTGACCGTGTCCACGTCCTCGCCCACGGCGCGAAGGTCGGCGCGCGCCCGTTCCACGCCTGGGTGCGGCTGCCGCTGCCGTGGACGCTGGTCACCGACGCCACGGCCCCCGCCGAGCACGTCGAGGCGCTGCGGGAACGGGGGATCGAGGTCGTCGTCGTGAGCCGGTGACGACGGTGCACCTCCGGTGCGTCCGACCCCTCTGCCACAGTCGTCACAGGCAGTGACACGGGAGAGGAGCCGTCGTGGTCGAGGTGCTCGTCGAGCTGGCCGTCCGCTTCGTCGCCTGGTACCTGCGCACGGTCCGCCGATGCTGGCGCACGGCCTCGCGCTGGATGCGTCCACGCCGTCCCGGCGACCCGCACGTGGAACGCTTGCAGGCGTGGCGGTCCTGGCTCGGGTACGCCAGCGTGGTCGTTGCGGTCGCCGTCTCCCGGGACGTGTCCTCCGGCCTGGCGGGGGACCTGGTGACGGGTGCGGTCGTCGGGTTCGCGCTCAAGGCGCTGGTCGCCGTCCCGGTCTTCCTCGTCGGCACCGCCGTCGTCGCCCTCCGCAGCCACCGCAGTCAGCGCCGGGACCGGCTGACTCCGGTCGTCCGGCCGTTCCTTCTGCTCGTCGCGGTCGTCGCGGTCCCCACGCTCGTCCTGTGGGGGACGGAGGAGGTCGACGACCTGCCCCCCGGGTCGCCCCTGGTCGAGGCCACCGGTCCGGTCCTCCTCGGCGGCGGCATCGCCCTGTACCTGGTGTGGCCGTTCCTGCTCGCCGCTGCCGCGGCGGTCCTCGTACACGGGGTGCGGCACCTGTTCTGCGCGGGCGACGTCCACCCGCTGCTGCCGTCGATCCTGGCCTTCGTCGTCGCGCTCGCCAGCGGCGCGGAGAACGTCAGCGAGGCCGTGGAACCATCGGTCGGGGTCGAGCACACCCTGGCCCTGCTGGGGGTCGGTGGCGCGGTGACGGTGCTGGCCCTGACGGTCTACGAGCACGTCCGGTTGCGTCGGCTGGGGTGGCGCTGGTCCGACCTGCGGATCCCGCTCACCGACCTGCCGGCGCACCACCCGTTGCGTCGTCGCACGTGAGCCGCGAACCCGCCAGGTCGTCCAGCAGCAGGTCCAGGACCGCCTCCTCGTCCACGCCCAACCCCACCCGCTCCACCTCGGCGCCCAACGCGACGTCCCACGGCGTCGCCACCGCCGTGCCCCGCAACGGCCGCCCCGCGCGCCGCACGGCGGCGCGGTAGTCGTCCACCCCCAGCCGCCACGGCTGCGCCCCCAGGCCCAGCACGGACCCGGCGATCGACAGACCGCCCCAGTCCAGGTCGCCGTGGTAGCGCACGCGGACCCCCTGCGCCAGGAGGCCGCGCAGCAGCACCGTCCCCGCGGCGCTGGGTCGCCCCGACAGGCACACCAGCGGCGGCGTCGTCGTTCCGAACGCGTCCAGCGCGGCCCGCAGCACGACGGGGTTCTCGCAGACGTGCACCACCGGTCCGGCGGGCGGGACCCCCGCCACGACGTGCCGCAACGTGAGGACCGCCGGCAGCCCCGCCTCCCGCCACGCGGCCAGTGCCCGCCCGGTCGGCGAACCGTCCCCGGCGAAACCGGCCACGAGAACCGTCGAGGACACGTCGTCGAGCGCGATCCCGGACCCCGCCCACACCGCCCGACGTTCCTCGGCGCCGTTCGGGGGACCACCGGGGAAGGCGAGCGCGGAGAGCACCAGCCCGGCCAGCGGTCCCCCGTCGAGGGCGTGCGGGTCGCCCGCGGTGCGTTGTGCGAACGTCCCCAACGCCTCTCCCGCGGAGGGGAGTCCCGCCAGTACCCGCCGCAGGGACGCGATCAGCTCCGTCGGTGCGGCAGAACCGTTCAGGGTTCGCCGCAGCGACGCCGAACCCCGGGTCGGCGCCCACCACGGCGCCCACCAGGGACCCGCGAGCGCCTGCTCGTCCAGCGGAGCCAGCAACGACGCCCACGCGGACTCCGCGGCCGCCGCCTGCTCCGCGCGGACGGTCACCGGCCCGTCGAGGTGGACGACCGCGTCGGCGAGCCCACCGGGCCACGCTCCGGCGCGCAGCACCTCGTCGACCTCCTCCAGACGCACCGACAGCGCACCGGAGGAACGGGGCCGTCGCCCCAGCAGCCCGTCCAGCACCGCGCGTTCGGCGGTGGACGGTTCGCGCAGGGTCACGCTGCCCGTCACGGGTCTGCCCGCCGCGAGGCGCTCGCGCACCCGACGCCGCAACCACGCCGAGTCCGTGGACCCGAGCAGCGCACGCAGCCGGGCGTCGCTCACGGGAACAGGCCGTCCTGGTCCGGCGGCGGGACCGCCCGCGGCGCGGGGACGACGGACTGGCTGGCGGGCCGCTCCACGGGGTGCCGGGTGCGGCCGTCCCAGCGGAACGAGGTCACGAGCACCGCGTCGACCCCTGCGACGCGGGACAGGTGCGAGATGCCGATGCCGGGGACCTGCGGGTAGCAGGCCCACTCCCGTTCGCTGGTCATGACGACGTCGAGGTCGAACTGCGCCAGCAACCCGAGGTAGTCGGCCCGCGCGGTGTCGTCGACCCCGGCGAACGCCTCGTCGAGGGTGATGATGCGGGGCGCGTCGGGGTTCCCCGCCGACCGGTAGTGCGCCGAGGCCGCCGCGAACAGCGGGACGCTGGCGGCCAGGACCTGTTCACCGCCGGACGCCGGCCCGTCCGAGGGGCGCCAGCGCCCGTCCTGCAGCCGCTGCACGGTGAACCGGTGCCAGCTGCGGTAGTCGAGCGCCGCCGTGAGGTGCTCCAGCCACGTCCCGGCGGAACCGTCCTGCCGCACGGCCTGGATCTGCTGCTGCAGGAACTCTCCGACGGCGGAGCGGTCCTGCTGCGACCACGCGTCCGCGCTCTGCCGCAGCAGGCGACGCCGGGCCTCCTCCAACCCGGCCGGTCCGTCGGGCACGGGTTGCCACTGCATCCGCAGCCGGCATCCCCGTGCTGAGGGGACGCCGGTCGAGTTCGGCGTTCACGTCGGCCACCTGGCGTTCGGCGCCGGTGATGAGTTCCTGCAGCTCGCTGGCGACCTCGGCGACGAGGTGGTTCTCCAGCACCTCGCGTTCGCGGGCGTCCAGGAGCCGACGGCGTTCCCCAGCGTCGGCGTCGAGGTCGGCGCGCAGGTCGTGCACGGTCGTGGCCCGCCCGGCGTAGCGGACGTCGACGACGATGACGTCGGCGACCAGCGACCAGCTCGCGGTGTTCCCACGCCGGACGAGGGTGTCGGTGAGGTTCTTGACCTCGGTGGTCACCGCGTCCTGGAACCGTTGCCACTCCTTGTCGCCCACGTCCTCGGTGATCGCCTTGTCGGCGTCGCGGGCGAACGCCACGGCGGGGGTGGGTGCCCACGGCGTGGACGGATCGGGCACGTCGAGCCCGGCACCGGTGACCGCGACGATCCCGCTGGCGGCGAACTCGCGCAGGTCGGCGACGGCGGCGTCCCGTTCGGCCTCGACCGATCCCAGGTCCGCGCGCAGCTGCGTCCGGCGGCCCACGACCTCGCCCAGCGCCCGGTCCGCGGCGCTGCGGGCGTCCTCGGCGGCGCCGATGGCGTCGACGGTGCGACCGAGCTCGGCCGTCACCTCCGCCAGGCGGTGCTGGACGTCGTCGACCTCGGCGCCGATGCTGCGCTGCAACGTCTCCAGCCTCGTCCGCGTCACCGTCCACGCCAGTTCCCGCTCCCGGCGCAGGCGCTCGGCGTCGGCGGCGTCGGTGGTGGCGTCGTCGAGGTCGTCCTCGGCGCGCTGCAGGTCCCGCACGGCCCGGGTGACGACCTCCCACCGCAGGCGCAGGTGCTCGACCCCCGTCTCCAGACCGCCGACGGCCGCGGCCACGGCCTCCACCGCGGCCCCGTCCGGTTCCAGGTGCAGCTGGGCGGCCTCGTCCCGCACCCTCGTGTCCGCGTCCTCGACCGCCGCGCCGGCGGTGACGAGCGCCGCGGCGGTCTCCTCGACCGCGGCGGCGGCACGCAGGGCGTCCGCGGCGAGGGAGGCGCGGCGGGCGTGGGCGGTGCGCACGGCGGAGTCGTCGGGCAGCCGGCGCCGCTCGGCGTCCAGAGCCTCGGCCCGTTCGTCGAGGACCGCCAGCTGCTCCTGCTGCCCGCGTTCTGCGCGCACCACCTCGTCCAGCTCGACGTCGAGGGCTGCGAGCCGGGCCCGTCGGGCGGCGTCCCGGGCGCTGCGGCTGATGAACTGCGCCGCCGGTTTCGTCCAGCGCCCGGCGAGGACGCCGAGCGCGAACGTGCCGTCGAGGCGGACGGTGCTGGCGTGCCCGCTCCCGTCGCGGGCGATGCCCGCGAGGGCGGCGCGGACGGCGTCGTCGCTCAGCGCGTCGGCCGCCGGGTCGGTGCGGTCCACGGCCGGGACGAGGACGTCCGCGAGGGACGGCCCGGGGAAGGGGTCTCCCCGGCCGACGACGGCGTCGCCCGGGGGCGCGGCCGGCGCGGCGTCGGGGAACAGCCACGCGTCCAGCAGCCCGGACGCCTCCAACGCCGCCTCCAGTCCGGCGCGTTCCTGCGCGGGGACGTCGGGGGCGAAGTCGACGACCCGCCACAGCGGCGCGCCGGCCCGTCCGGCCCGGTCCGCGGTGCGGGTCGCAGCCGTGGACGGTGCGGCGTCCTCACCGGCCAGCAACCGTCCCCGTTCGGCCCGCAGGTCCTGCGCCCGGGTCGCGAGGTCGCGCCGGCGGGCGGCGGCCTCGGAGCGGGCGGCGGCCAGTTCGTGCGCGATCCGGGTGACGGCTGCGTCCGCGGCGGTCTGCAACGGCGAGGGGCCCTCGACGGTCGGTGCCCAGGACCGCAGGTCTTCCAGGACCCCCTGCACGTCGTCCAGGCGGAGCTCGCCGGTGTGGTCGAGGACGTCCGCCGCCGCGACGAGGTGCGCCCCGATCGCCCCGGTCAGGGCGTGCGCGGCGTCCGCCGACCGCTCGGCGACCCGGTCGGCGTCCTCCCGGGCCCGGTCGCTGTCGGCCTGCCGGGCGCGCCGGCGGGTGCGCGCGTCGGCCAGCGCCTGCAGCAGGTCGCGGACGTGCACGGCTTCCCGGCGCCTGCGCGCGGCCGCGTCCCGCACGGACGTCACGAAGGAGGTGGCCTCGGTGGTGCCCGGGTCCGGCGGTGCGGGCAGGGCGGTGCCGGCCGATCCCGCGACCTCGGTCAGGCGCTGCAGGGTGGCGTCGAAACCGTCCCGCGCGGCCCGCAGGGCGTCGTCGCGGTCGGTGCGAACCGCCCGGGCCCGGTCCGCGCGCTCGCGGGCCCGGCGGTGGTTGTCCGTGGCGTCGCGAGCGGCGGCTCCGGTCAGGTCCGCCGACGTGCGTGCTTCGTCGAGAGAACTCAGCCGGGGATCGCCGGCCAGGGTGGTCCGCTCCGCCGACAGCTGCGCCTGCCGCTGGCGCGCGTCGGTGAGGGCGGTCACGGCGGCGGCCAGGCGCTGCTCGGCGCTGTCGTGGTCGCGGTCGGCCCGGGCCAGGTCCCGCCCGACGGCCTCGTACCGGGACTGCGCGCGCCGGACGTCACCGGTGCGCCGCTTGACCGCGGCGCGGGCGTACCGGCGGTAGTGCGTCAGGAACGCCGCAGCGGCCTCCTGGGCCTCCTCAACGGCCGCGAGCTCCCGGCGGTCGTCCTCCAGGCTGCGGAACGCCTCCGCGACGTCGACGAGGACCTGCTGGTCCAGCGGGGGCAGGGCTTCGGTGAGCGCCGCGGACAACGCCGCCTCGTCGGGACGTTTCGTCAGCTGCGGGCGGCGCAGCTGCACGAGCAGGTCGACGAGGGCTCCGTAGCGGTCCTCGCCGAAGCGGAAGAACGTCTCGTCGACGTGCCGCCGGTAGGCCCGCCGGCTGTCGTGGACACTGCCCGTCGCGCCCAGGACGTCGATCAGGCGTTCGCGCGTCAGGGCGGTGCCCGTGCGGTCCACCAGGGACAACCCCTCACCCAGTCGGGCGGTCGTGGAGAAGAACCAGCGCCGCGCGATCCCGCGGCCGCTCACGGCCTTCATCCCGCACCCCAGGGTCCGGAACTCCTCGAGCCCCTCGGGGGTCCGGCGTCCCAGTTCCAGCCAGGTGTACCCCGTCCGCTCGCTGGTCGCGTGGGCGCCGTCGAGCAGCAGGTTCCACTCCATGCGCTTCTTGGGGTCGCCGTCGGGTTCGACCCGGTGCGCCGACAGGTCCCCGTCGAGCAGAAACGGCAGGGTGAGGGCCAGCACCTTGGACTTCCCGGCGCCGTTGTTGCCGCGCAGCAGCAACCGCCCGTCGTGGAACCAGAACTCCTCCACGTCGTAGTGGTAGAAGTCCACCAGGCCCACCCGCAGGGGCTGCCAACGAGTCCGGCCCGGATGCGGCAGGGAGTTCACGAACCCTCCAGGGGAGTCGGCGTCCGCAGGGCGTAGCGGTGCAGGGGAGGCAGTGCGGTGACCGACCCGCGGTCGACCAGGACGAGCCGCAGCGCCGTGAGCCGGTCCAGCGCGGTCGCGACCAGGGTGATCTCCTGTCCGGGTTCGTCGGACCCCTTGCGCCAGTCGGTGCGGTGCCGGCCGGCGAGGCGGTGGACCTCCCGGCGGAGGTCGTCCACGGACACCGCCGCCGGGGCGTGGGCGGTGAGGAACTCCGCGACGAGCAGGGCGACGTGGCCGTCGGTGCCGTCCTCGGGCATCCGCAGGTCGGTCAGCTCGTCGGCCGGGTCGACCATGGCGACACCCTCGGCGCGCACCTCCGCGACGAGCCCGGTCAGTTCCTCCACCCGGTCGGTCAGGGCCCGCCGCTGGCTCGTGAAGTACGCCAGCTCGTCGGCGTCGAGGTCGGTGAGCAGGAGGACGGGATCGTCGAGCAGGCGCCGGGTGAGGCGGTGCCGCACGGCGCGGGCGCGAGCGTCCTCGCTCAGCGGGGGCGGGACGGCGGTGAGCGCGTCGATGCGCGCCGCCGCCGTCGCGGCGGTCACGGTCGAGGGTCCGCGCGGCGTAGTGAGCAGGCTCGCCAGCACGTGCCGGTCCACGTCGTACAGGACGTCGCCCACCGACCGCAGGTAGGCGTCCTCGTCCCCGCTGACCCGTGAGAGCGCTCCGAGGTCCAGCAACGTCCGGACGACGGCCACCAGGTCACGGCGTTCCTCGACGTGGTCGAGCCGGAACTCGATCCCGGCCGCGACGAGCGCGGGGTCGCTGAACTGCAGCAGGACCTCGTCCGCGAGCGCCCCGAGCGTGGTCTGCGCCTCCGAACGCGACAGCACCGCCAGCGCCAGGCAGAGCAGGACGTACCGGCGACGGGAGTAGGGGCGTCGCTGCGCGTCCAGCAGCGGACGGGTCGCGTCGTCGCCGTCGACGGCCACCTTCTCCAGGCGGGCCAGTTCGGGTTCGACGCGCAGGCGCCACCCCGTGTTGAGGTCGAACCACCGGCGCAACCAGTCGGCGTGCCGGCGCACCAGGACGAAGGTGTCGGCGTCCCGGCCGGTGGGCCGCAGCAGGGGGCGCAGCAGCAGGGCCCGTGCCGCGCGTCGACGTTCGTGCTGCCGGTCCGCGGCGAGACGGCCGGACAGGTCGGTACTCACGGCGCGCGAACCCCGGGGTCGGTGCCGATGATCTCGACCAGAGCGTCCGGCAGGTGCAGCACCCCGTCCTCGGTCCGCAGCGGCACGACGTCGGCACCGGGCAGCGGGGTCAGCCGGACGCGCAGCGAGCCGTCCGCCGACGTCGCCTCGCAGGGGGCCTGCAGTGCGTCGGGTCGCCGTGCGGCGATCGCGTGCCCGAGGAGACCGAGGAACACGCTGAACGCCGTCGACGACAACTGCGGCAGGTCCCGCACCCGGCGGGGACCCCCGCCGACCAGTTCCGTCTGTGCCACCTGCAGTCGTTCCTGCTCGCGCGCAGCGAGTTCAGCGAGGTGCCGGCGCTGCGCGGACCGGTCCTGGACACGGGCCGGCCGCCCCCGCCGCTCGTGGTGCCCGGTCCGCCGGAACTGCGGGCTGATGCGCAGCGGTTCGGCCTCGGCCCACGGCACGATCCGGGGTGCGCCCGCGGCCTGGGCGGTGAGGCTGTCCCCGTCGATGCTGAGGTGCCGGGACGCGCTGAGCCCGAAGGCGGTGTGCCACAGCCGGTGACGTGTCGCGTCCTCAGGTGCCTCAGCGAACCAGACGGCGAGCCGGCGGAAGTCGGCCGACCGGTCCGAGCGGCCTGAGCGTCGCTCGTTGAGGACGTTGACCGCACGCAGCAACTGGGGGATGGCGGAGCGTCCGCGCCGGCGCAGCACGTCCTTCTGGCTCGGGTTCTCCCGGCTGCCGACGAACCACGTGTGCATACCGCGCCAGCGTTGTTCCCACCCGTGCCGGACCTGTTCTCGTTCCCGCTCGCGGGTCTCGTCGTCGTCGCCGGGCGCCAGGTCCGCCGCCTCCCGCTCGGCCACCGCCTGGACGGCGGCGTGCACACCGAGATCCTCGGCGCGCAGCACGAGACCGCTGATCTCGGCACCGGTGGTGGTCAGGTCGGACAGGAACCGTTCCAGGTAGTCGATGAGCCGGTCCTTGTAGGCGACGAAGGCGTCCGCGTCGGCGTCCTGCAGGTCGATGGAGCGCTGCATCGACGACATGAACGCCGCGGCGTTGTCAGCGAGCGTCTCCAGCCGCTGCGTGAGGGCGGTCAGCAGGTGCTGCGTCCGCGCCGCGTCGGGTGGGCCCGTGGCGGCGAGCAGGACCACCAGGGAGCGCAGGTGCTCGGCGACGTCCTCCAGCGCCACCGCCTGCAGGGCGCCCCGGCGCCCGACCGTCTCCTCGTACAGCCGGACGGCGCGTTCGGCCGCCTGACCCTCGGGGGTGAGTTGGTAGAGCAGGCGTGACCGGTGGAAGTCCTCCACCGTCGTGACCCGCCCGGTGTCGGGATCCGCACGCAGGTTCCCCCAGCCGACGAGCGACGTCAGCGCGTTCTCGACGACGTCCACCGCGACCGGGGACCCGACCACGGCGAGGTCCTCGACGACGTCCTCGGGGCGCAGGGGCAACACGTAGCGGTCGCGGGCGTCGGCGAACATGCGCAGGACTGCACGGTACGTGGCGGCGTTCTCCGCGCCCAGGTGTGCGAAGGGTCTGGCCGACTCGCCCATGGGTCCTCCCGTCCAGGTCCCCCGAGGTTACGCACCGGGCCCCTGCGTGACGAGGACCCACGCGCCGACGACTGCGGGCACGGCGCGTGACCGGGATCAGCCGCGGCGCTCGCGAGCCCACTCCTGCAACGCGTCCGCGTCCACCGGCCGCGAGAAGAAGTACCCCTGCACGGTGTCGCACCCCATCGCGACGAGCGCCCTGCGCTGCTCCTCCGTCTCGACACCCTCGGCGACGGCGCGCACCCCCACGGCGTGCGCCAGCTGCACGCACGCGCGCACGATCCCGTCGTCCCCGTCGGACTGCCCGAGCCCCATGACGAAGGACCGGTCGATCTTCAGCTCGCCGACGGGGAAGCGCTGCAGGTACGTCAGGCTGGCGTAACCGGTCCCGAAGTCGTCGACGGAGACCCCTACCCCCAGGTCCTTCAACGCCGCCAGGGCGGCCGTCGCGGCGTCGGGGTCGGCGATGAGCGCCGTCTCGGTGACCTCGAGCACGAGCAGGTGGGGTGGCAGCCGGTGGCGGGCCAGCACGGCGGAGACCGCGGCCACGAGCCCGGGGTCGGTCAGCTGCCGCGCCGACAGGTTCACCGACACGTCGACCGTCGCCGCACGGGGGTCGCGCGCCCAGCGGGCCGCCTGCCGCACGGCCGCTTCGAGCACCCACGCGCCGAGCGCGCGCACCAGCCCCGACTGCTCGGCGACGTCGATGAACTCGGCCGGGGGCAGCAGTCCGCGGGTCGGGTGCTGCCAGCGCACGAGGGCCTCGGCCCCCGTGACGCGGCCGTCGGACAGGCGCACCTGCGGCTGGAAGACGAGCCGCAGCTGGCCTTCGGCGATGCCGCGGCGCAGCTCCCCCAGCAGCCGCAGCCGGTCGGCGGCGGTGCTGGTGGTCTGGGGGTCGTGGACCTCGACCCGCCCGCGGCCGCGTGCTTTCGCGCGTTGGCTGGCGACCCCGGCGTCGTGCAGGGCCCGCACCGCTGTCCCCGGGCCGGGGTCGGCGAGGGCCGCACCGATGCTGGCCGAGACGACGACCTCCAGACCGGACAGGACGACCGGGGCGGTGACCTCGGCCAGCAGGCGTTCGGCGAACCCCCGGACCTCGTTGCCGTCGGAGCAGGGCGCGACGACGACGAACTCGTCCGCTGAGGCGCGGGCCAGCAGCCCTCCGTCGCGGACCCCGGCCGCGAGCCGGCGGGCGACCGTGCGCAGGAGCTCGTCGCCGGCGCTCACCCCCAGGCTCTCGTTGACGACGGCGAAGTGGTCCAGGTCCACGACGAGCACCCCCAACGCCGCGTCGCTCGCCGACTCCAGGTGCTGGACCAGCCCAGCGCGGTTCGCGAGACCCGTCAGCGGGTCCTGCAGTTCCCGGCGACGCCCCTCGGCCTCCGCCGTGGCGCGCCGCGCCTCCGACTCCTCCGCACGCCGCAGGGCAGCCGTCAATTCCCGCTCGTGAGCCCGCCGTGCGGGTGCGGCGAAGACGATCAGGCGCACTTCAGCGTCGATGTCGTCCTGCGCGGGCACTCGCGTGGCGGTGACCAGCGCCGGGCGGCGCGACCGGTCGGCCCCGACGACCTCGACGACGACCTCGCTCACCGAGCCGGTGGTCCCGAGCTGCGGCGCGCTGTGCGTCGACCACAGGATCCGGTCCCCGACCGGCAGCAACCGGCCGAACGCCGTGCCCACCAGGTCCTCCCGGCGGTGGCCCGTCCAGGTGAGGAAGGTGTCGTTGACGCGGGTGATCAGGCCGTCGTCGCTCGTCGTCAAGTACCCGCACGGAGCTCGCTGGAACAGCGGCTCGAAGGTGTCGATCTGGACGGGTACGGTCACCGGGCACTCTCGAGGTAGGCGCGGATCGCGGCGGCCGTCTCGGCCGGCTCGCTCAGGTGCGGGCAGTGCCCGGAGGCCTTCAGCTCCACCAGGGTGCCGTGCGGCAGCCGCGTGGCCACCTCCCGCACTGCGGTCTCCGGCGCGAGGACGTCGTCACGGCACTGCAGCACCAGGGTCGGCTGGGTGAGTGTCGTCAGCAGGTCGCGGGAGTCGGTGAGGAAGGTCGCGCGGGCGAAGTCGCGGGCACTGTCCGGGTGCAGCGCCTGGAACGCCGCCGCGCACTGCTCCCCGAGCTCGGGACGCTCGGGATTCCCCATGACCATCGGACCGACGCCTGCCGCCCACGACAGGTAGTTGCGCGACAGCGACGCGAGCAGCTCGTCGATGTCCTCGGCGGAGAAGCCCCCGTCGTACCCGGCGGCCGGGTCGTCGAGGTAGCGCGCGGAAGGGGCGATCATCACGACGCGGGCGAGGCGGTCGGGTGCGCGCAGCGCCGCCCGGGCCGCGATCATCGAGCTCACGCTGTGGCCCACGACGACGACGTCCCGCAGGTCGAGCTCCTCGCACACCTCGACGAGGTCGGCCGCGTACCCGTCGAGCGCGGAGTACTTCGCGCGGTCGTACGCTGCCACGTCGAAACCTCCCGCTCCGGCCTGGTCCAGGACGACGACCCGGTGCGTGTCCGTGAAGTACGGGAGCAGCGGGTTCCACGCGTGCTGGTCGGAGCCGAAGCCATGCACCAGCAGAAGGATCGGGCCCTTGTCCTGCCCGTGGACCTGGACGTGGTGACGCGCCACCGCGGTGGCGGCCAGCGAGCTGTCGCCGGTGACGCTGGGTACGAGCACGACCTTACCTTTCGTGAGGGAGCCGGCATGGGCTCTCCGGCTCCGGGGGAGGTCGGCAGCGGGCGGAGCCTCCTTGAGGCAGGAGGGGAGAGGACCACCCGCGCGGCGCACTCGCACTGGGGGTCCGGCTGCGGCCGCCCGGGCAGGCCAGCAGACCTGCCCCCCTCGGCTGGCGCGCTGCTGCGCGTCTGGTGGGGTCATGGACCCGTCGGGATCGTCGAAGACGTTGCACTGCAACGTAGGTCAGCCCCAATGGGCCGCGGATTTGCCTCTTCCGCCGGACGGCACGTACTGTTCTTCATGTCGCCCCGGCGGGGCGGAAAACCTGAGGGAAGTTGGTCTTGGGTGGTCCGCGTCGGAAGGGTGGAGCTGGGTGCCTGATCGTGGGGCTGGGTTGAAGTGTGGCCTGGTTCTCGGTTAAGGTGGGAAAGTTGCCCCTCTTCGGGTGGCCCTCTTTGATGGGGGTCGGTCTCGGGTGGGTGCGTCCGGTTCTTGAGAACTCAACAGTGCGCTAGACAAATGTTGATGCCATAGCATTAACCCCCAATGACTCACCGGGCCTTGAGTGTCTGGTGGTCGGGGATTCCTTTGGGATTGACCTTCACCTCTTTCACGCCAGTGGGGGGTGGAGTTTCGAGTCCAAGGGTCCAACTATGAAGTGAATTGATCTAGGTTGCTTGGCTGCTTCGGTGGTCGGCGATCGAGGTTTTTCGACGGAGAGTTTGATCCTGGCTCAGGACGAACG